>CAYWJF010000035.1:10348-16840 GCA_964458545.1 uncultured Oscillospiraceae bacterium
ATAAGTGGAAAAGCGACGAAGTCGGTTTTCTCAAGACTAAAGCGCACCCGAAAGGGTGCGCTTTAGTTATGTGCCAAAACCCGCCCCTTCCTCATAGAATATATGGAAACGGGGGCGAGAGAATGGAAAAAACCTATTCTGTTATCGGCGGAGATATGCGAAGCGCCTATGCGGCGGAGATACTTGTGAGCGAGGGAAAACGTGTGCTGACGGCGGGTCTGGAGCTGTCGGGGATAATTGAGCCCGCCAACATAAACACCGTCTTTGACGCGGCTCGGTATGCCGACATTCTTATACTGCCCCTGCCGCTCTTTGACCGCGAGGGGAACGTAAAATGCCCGTTGTCGGGGAAAAAGCTGAGGCTGACCGAAATTCTTACCGAAACAGCCGCGGGTGCGGCGGTTTTTGCGGGGATTGTGCCCTTTGACATAATGAGCTTCGCCGCCTCGCGCGGCATAAGGCTGTTCGATTACTACGAGCGCGAGGAGTTTTTAATTATGAACGCGCTTCCCACAGCCGAGGGCACGGTGCAGATACTTATGGAGAACCTGCCCGTTACGATAAGCGGGGCAAAGATAGCCGTGACGGGCTACGGAAAATGCGCCGCCGCGATAGGCAGACTTCTGAAGGCTATGGGCGCGGGGGTATGTGTTTTTGCACGAAGCTCCAGCGCCCGCGCAAGGGCTAAATGCTGCGGAATGTCAGCGGAGGACATCTCAAGGCTTTCGCAGTTTGAGCGCCGCTTTGACGCTCTTGTAAACACGGTGCCCGCGCGAATTATTACAAAGGAAACGCTTGAGAAGATTAATAGCGACTGCCTTATCGTGGATATCGCCTCATCTCCCGGCGGAGTTGATTTCCGCACGGCGGAAAAGCGCGGTATTAAGGCGATACTCGCGCCGTCTCTTCCCGGAGCCGCCGCGCCGAAGGCGGCGGGAAGGATAATTATTGAAACTATAGAAAGTATATGCGAGGAGGAGGGACTATGGAAGGAATAACGGTTGGCTTCGCGCTTTGCGGCTCGTTTTGCACCTTTGAAAGAACCCTTTCGCTTATGACGGCGTTTGTTTCGAACGGCGCGTCGGTTATTCCCATAATGTCGTATAACGCCTACAAAACTGACACGCGCTTCGGAAAGGCAAGTGAATTTATCGAGCGTATTGAGACGCTGACGGGGAGAAGGATTATTTCGACAATAACCGACGCAGAGCCAATAGGACCCAAAAAGCTCTGTGACGTTATTTTAGTCGCGCCTTGTACGGGAAACACCCTTGCGAAGCTCTGCTGCGGCGTGACGGATACTCCCGTAACAATGGCGGTGAAGTCTCATCTTCGCAACTCCCGCCCCGTGGTATTAGCGGTTTCCACGAATGACGGGCTTTCCGCCGCGGCGAAAAATATAGGCGAGCTTATGAACAGGAAGAATTATTACTTTGTTCCGTTTCGTCAGGACGACTGCGAAAAAAAGCCCTTTTCGCTTGTTGCGGAGCTTTCGCTCGCAAGCGACGCCGTCAAATTGGCTCTTTGCGGCAAACAGATACAGCCTATTATTCAAAATTGATAAAATGTTTACATTTAGTTTCCAATTTGTCGCCCTTTGGTGCATTGTAAGTTACAAAAAAACCTTATATAATAAAAATGAATAAAAAATGCGTGGTGTGAAGTGAAACGGGAAGTAAACGGCTCAACCGAATATGACGTTGCCGTAATCGGCGCGGGTCCCGCCGGACTAATGGCGGGCTTTGCCGCGGGTAGCCGCGGGCTTCGCGTGGCGATTATCGAAAAGATGAACGCGCCGGGAAGAAAGCTGTTAATAACGGGCAAAGGACGTTGCAACGTCACAAACGACTGCGACGTGCGCGAGTTTATCAGCAATATTCGCGAGGGCGGGCGGTTTATGAACAGCAGTTTATACGCCTTCGACAGCCGTGCTGTAATGAGCTTTTTTGAAGAGCGCGGTGTGCCGCTTAAGGTTGAGCGGGGCAACAGGGTCTTTCCGCAAAGCGACAAGGCGGCGGACATACGCGACGCGCTCGTTACTGCCGCGAGAAAAGCGGGCTGCGCCTTCGTTTCGGGGCGCGCCGTAAAGATAGAGACCGATGAAAACGGCGTTTGCGCCGTAATTCTTGAGGATAAAACACTTCTTTGCTGTCGCGCGGCGATAGTGGCTACGGGCGGGCTTTCCTACCCGAAAACCGGCTCAACGGGCGACGGCTTCGCGCTCGCAAGGGCGCTTGGACACACCGTTACACCGACGAGAGCCTCGCTCGTTTCGCTTATCTGCGAGGGCGACGACTGCGCGCGACTTGAGGGACTATCGTTAAAAAATATAAGGCTTACAGCGTACGCGGACGAAAAGAAGATATATTCAGAGCAAGGCGAAATGCTCTTTACCTCGGCAGGAATATCTGGACCTCTTGTTCTAAGCTTAAGCGGCGCAATGGTGACGGCAGGCGTGACGCAAGCGAGAGTCGAAATAGACCTAAAGCCCGCGCTCGACACGGCGACGCTCGACAAACGTATACTAAGAGATTTTTCAGACAACATAAACAGAGATTTTAAGAATAGCCTATCTGAGCTGTTGCCGCAGAAGCTTATTCCAATAATTATTGAAAGAAGCGGTATTTCACCCGAAAAGAAGGTGAATTCCATAACGGCGGCTGAACGGGCGTCGCTTATATCGGCGATAAAAGAATTGAGCTTTTCGATAATTGGAACGGGCGGCTACGACGAGGCGGTTATAACGGCTGGCGGCGTTGAATTAAAGGAGATTAATCCGAAAACGCTTGAGTCAAAATTAGTTAAGAATTTGTATTTCGCGGGCGAGGTGCTTAACGCGGACGCTTATACGGGGGGCTTTAATCTCGGTATAGCGTTTGCTACGGGTCACGCGGCGGGAAGTAATGTATTGGGAGGAAGCGAATGAAGGCGATAGCTATTGACGGACCCGCAGGGGCGGGAAAGAGTACGATTGCGAGGAAGCTTGCGTCCGAGCTCGGCTTTATCTATATTGATACGGGCGCGCTTTATAGGGCGATAGGCTACTTTGTCCTTTCGCGCGGGGTGAATACAAGCGACGAGATAGCGATTGCGGGGCTTCTTCTCGGCGCGAAGATAGAGATACGCTTCATAGACACCGAGCAAAGGGTGTTTCTTAACGATACCGACGTAACCTCAAAGCTCAGAACAGAGGTGGTTTCTATGGCGGCGTCGGCGGTTTCAGCTCTACCGACGGTAAGAGAGTTCCTTTTAGAGCTTCAGCGCGACCTTGCGAGGAAGAACAACGTTGTTATGGACGGGCGGGATATCGGTACCGTCGTTTTGCCCGACGCCGATATAAAGATATTCCTTACCGCGTCTCCTGAGGAACGCGCGAAAAGGCGCTACGACGAGCTTATTTCAAAAGGGGTAAGCGCCGACTACGAAGCGGTGCTCGCCGACCTTAAAACCCGCGACTACAACGACAGCCACAGAGAGATAGCGCCGCTAAAAGAAGCGGACGACGCAATAACAATAGATACTACAGGCTATGAGCTGAGTGAATCGGTCGATTTAATATTCCAAACGGTAAAGGATTTATTATAGTATGCCTTTGTTCAGAATAGCGCAGGCGATTGCAAGACTAATCGGTTACTTAATCTTTAATATTAGCCAAACGGGACGGGAGAATATCCCGCAAAAGGGCGCTGTAATTATCGCGAGCAACCATATAAACCTTGTTGACCCGGGTCTTCACGCGATATGTATACGCCGCACCTTCCGTACAATGGCGAAGGTTGAGCTGTTCAGACACAAACTGCTGGGCTTTATTCTGCGACCTCTCGGCGCGTTTCCCGTTACCCGCGGCAAGGCGGACAAACGCTCCTTTGTAACGGCGGCGAACGTCCTGCGCGAGGACCACGCGTTGCTTATTTTTCCTGAGGGTACGCGCTCTAAAACGGGTGAAATGGGCACCTTTAAAGCGGGCGCGGTCGCGCTTTGCGCAATGACAAAGGCGCCGATAATTCCCGCCGCAATGATACAGAGAAAACACCTTCGCTTATTCGACAAGGTCGTTATCGTTTACGGAAAGCCGATTACCTACGAAGAGCTGTGTCTTGACGACACCTCGAGCGCTAATCTTCGCCGCGGCGCTGAAATCCTTCAGCAAAGGGTAGAAGAGATGATAGCGGAAAAGGGGGGTCAGCCGTGCGAGACCGCGAAATAATTCTCGCGAAGACCGCGGGCTTTTGCTTCGGCGTGGACAGAGCGGTGAAGCTTTGCGACGGACTTCTTGACGAGGGAAAAAAGGTGGCGACCCTCGGACCGATTATACATAACCGCAGCGTTACCGAGCGGCTTGAAAAGCGCGGGGTAATAGCTGTTAATGCACCCGAGGAAACCCCCGAGGACTATATTCTTGTGATAAGAAGCCACGGCGTGCCGAAGGCGGTGTACGAGCGGTGCGCGGAACTCGGATTAACGGTTGCCGACGCGACCTGCCCCTTCGTTTCAAAGATTCACAATATAGTCAGCGAATATAGCGAGAAGGGCTACGAAATAATTATAGCGGGGGACAAGAACCACCCCGAGGTAGAGGGCATTGCGGGCTTTTGTGGCGGTAAGGCTCATATTTATGCAAACCATACCGAGCTTTGTGAGCTTTTGGAACGCGAAAATTTGACGAATAATGCAATAATGGCGGCTCAGACGACCTTTAATTTGACGGAATATGAGAAGTGCGCCGAATATATAAAAAAAATATATACAAATGTTTTGATTTTTGATACAATATGTAATGCGACGCGGGAAAGGCAGGAGGAAGCCGAGAAATTGGCTGAAAAATGCGATATCTGCGTTGTTATAGGAGGACACAACAGCTCCAACACCGAAAAGCTGTGCGACGTTTGCAGGCGGCACGCCACTACCTTTCTTATCGAGGATAAGGAAGCGCTGACGACGGAAATGCTAAGCGGAGCGGGGCGCATTGGCGTTACTGCGGGTGCATCGACACCGTCCCCCTTAATCGAGGAGGTACTCAGTAAAATGAGCGACATTATCAAAGACGAAGACTTTAATTTTGAACAGGCGCTGGAGGACTCGTTTAAGCTTGTCCACCGCGGACAAAGGGTCGAGGGTGTAGTTACCGCTGTTCATCCCAACGAGGTTGAGGTGGATATCGGCACTAAGCATACCGGCTTTATTCCCGCGGACGAGCTGAGCGACGACGCTTCACTTTCTCCTAACGAGGTGGTGAAGGTGGGCGACAAGCTGAACCTGCTTGTAACGAAGGTTCAGGACCTTGAGGGTATTGTCACCCTATCCAAAAAGCGCGTAGATTCTGAAAAGGGTCTTGAGGAGATTACGAAAGGTGTCGATGAGGGAACGGTTTTCGACGCGTATATCACCGAAGCCGTAAACAAGGGCCTTGTTGCTATCGTTAAGGGCGTACGCATATTTATACCCGCGTCTCAAGCGACGCTGAAGCGCGGCGAGCCGTATGAGCAGCTTGTCCGTTCGCACCAAAAAATTAAGATTCTCGAGGTTAACGAGGAACGCCGCCGTGCTATCGGCTCCATTAGAGCGGTACTCGATATCGAGAACGAAAAGAAGCGCGATGAATTCTGGAGCACCGTGGAAGTCGGCGCGAAGTATACCGGAGCGGTTAAATCAATAACCTCTTACGGCGCTTTCGTTGACCTCGGCGGCGTTGACGGAATGGTTCATATAAGCGAGCTTTCGTGGGGAAGGCTTAAGAGCCCGAACGATGTGCTCAAGATAGGCGACGTTATAGAGGTTTATGTAAAGGATATCGACGCCGAAAAGAAGAAAATATCCCTTGGCTACCGCAAGGAAGCCGATAACCCTTGGAAGGCAATTCAGGAGTTCAAGATTGGACAGGAGATTGAAGCTCCCGTTGTTTCACTCACAAAGTTCGGCGCGTTTGTGCGCATACTCCCCGGCATAGACGGTCTTGTTCATATCTCCGAGATGTCGGGTGAAAAGGTAACCGACCCCGCTGAGGTAGTAAAGGTTGGCGACACGGTCAAGGTTCGTCTTATCGGCGTAGACCTTGAAAAGAAGCGCGTTTCTCTTTCTATGCGTCCTGAGGGCGAAGAGCCCACGGATAAGGACAAGAGAGAAAAGGCCTTTGACGAGACGATAGATGCCGCCGGCAAGCTCGTTAAGGACGCCGCAATCGCTATTGCTGAGGTTAGCGACACCGTGGTTGAAAAAGCGAAGAAGACCGCGAAGAAGGTAGAGCCTAAGGTTGAGGCGCTCGGCGACGATATAGCCGAGACCGCGAAGGACCTCGCGAAAAAGGCTGTTCCCGCAGTTAAGGAGCTTGGAAACAATATAGCCGAAACCGCAAAGGATATAGCTGAAAAGGCTGTTCCCGCCGCAAAGGAACTCGGCGAAAAAATCTCCGACACAGCGAAGGACGTAATCGAAGCGGTTAAGGATAAGCTTGACGGTGACGATGACGAGGAGAAGAAAGACTAAATAATCATA
>CAYWJF010000036.1:0-4126 GCA_964458545.1 uncultured Oscillospiraceae bacterium
ACAAGCGGGACATCCTTATCCATTCTCCAGCAGGAGCTGTTATCTATAACGGTACAGCCGTGTGACGCGGCTATCGGCGCGAACTCCTTGCTTGTGCCGCCGCCCGCGGAAAACAGCGCAATATCGAAGCCCTCGTCAAAGCTATGCTCGTTCAGCTCAAAAACATCATAATCCTTGCCGAAAAATTTAAGGGTGCTGCCCGCGCTGCGTTTTGAAGCAAAAAGCTTATACTCACATTCAGGGATATTGTATTCCTCAAGAACCTTAAGGAAGGTTCTTCCGACCATACCCGTTGCGCCCACTACCGCGATTTTGAATTTTACCATTCTGAAAGCACCTCTTTTGTTTGTTGATTTTCGGCTTGAAAAGACAAGTCATATACAATATAATAGATAAGCTTTAATATATTAGTTAATTAATTAATGTATTAAAATCTAATAAATAGTAGCATTGATTTTAATAAATTGTCAAATATCTTTTTACTTCATTTTATCGGAGACACTATGGAACGTTCGCAATTTTACTACTTTTTACCCGAAGATTTAATCGCACAGGAGCCTGCTTCGCCCCGTGACAGCTCAAAATTGTTATGTTTAGACAAAACAGGCGGCGGTATTGTTGAAAAAACCTTCAAAGATATAGAATTTTTGCTAAACGAGGGTGATGTTCTCGTTATTAATGATAGTAAGGTTATTCCAGCGCGGCTTTTGGGCGAAAAAGAGGAAACCGGCGCGCAGGTAGAGCTGCTATTACTTAATGACCGAGGAAACGGAAATTGGGAATGTCTCGCAAAACCCGGCAAGCGCCTAAAGCGCGGAGCGAGGGTTGCTTTCGGCGGAATTCTACGCGCCGAAATAATTGACGAAATAGACGATGGCAACCGTATAGCGCATTTTGAATACGATAAATCTAAGACCTTCTTCGAGATACTCGACGCGGTCGGAAAGATGCCGCTACCTCATTATATCACAAAGCCGCTTGTTAATAACGACGATTATCAGACCGTATACGCTAACGCCGAGGGCTCGGCGGCGGCGCCTACGGCTGGGCTTCATTTTACGCCTGAATTACTTAACCGCATAGAAAAGCGCGGCGTAAAGATAGCGCGCGTAACCCTTCACGTCGGCTTAGGTACCTTTCGACCCGTAAAGGAAGACGATATAACCAAGCACCATATGCACAGCGAGCATTACTCAATAAGTGAGGCTTCGGCTGAGATAATCAATGAAGCAAAAGCGAACGGAAAACGCGTTATCGCTGTAGGCACCACCTCCTGCCGCACGCTTGAGTCGGTTTCACAAAAGCACGGTAAAATCGTTCCCTGCGAAGAGGACACAAGCATCTTTATCTATCCGGGGTATCAGTTTAAAGCTATTGACGCGCTGATAACAAACTTTCATCTGCCCGAAAGCACGCTTATTATGCTGGTCTCCGCCTTCGCGGGCTACGAAAGCACTATGAACGCCTATAAATTCGCCGTTGAAAAGAGATATCGTTTTTTCAGCTTCGGCGACGCTATGTTTATAAGCTAAGAGGTATAAATGTACGAGCTAATAAAAAAAGAGAATAAAGCAAGACGCGGGCGTTTTCATACCGTTCACGGAGATTTCGAAACGCCCGCATTTATGAATGTGGCTACCTCCGCGGCTATAAAGGGCGGTTTATCCGCATATGACCTTGAAAATATCGGTTGTCAGGTTATGCTGTCAAATACATATCATCTACACCTTCGCCCGGGTGACGAGCTGGTTCGTGATATGTGCGGGCTTCATAGCTTTACGACATGGAAAAAGCCAATTCTTACTGACAGCGGCGGCTTTCAGGTATTTTCGCTCGCAAAGCTCAGAAAGATTAAAGAAGAAGGCGCTTACTTTTACTCTCATATAGACGGGCGAAAGATTTTCATGGGACCTGAGGAGAGCATGAGGATACAGTCAAACCTCGCGAGCACCATTGCTATGGCTTTTGACGAGTGCGTGGAAAACCCGTCTCCAAGCCAGTACGTTGAGGCGTCAGCGGCTCGTACTGTTCGTTGGCTCGCCCGTTGTAAGGAGGAGATGGCGCGATTAAATTCACTTTCCGAAACAATTAATAAGAAACAGCTGCTTTTCGGTATAAATCAGGGCGGCGTTTACGACGACATTAGAATAGAGAATATGAAAGAAATCGCCGCTATGAACCTTGACGGCTACGCCATAGGCGGGCTTGCCGTGGGGGAGACCGCTGAGGAGATGTACCGTGTAATTGAAAAGGTAGAGCCCTTTATGCCTCAAGATAAGATTCGTTACCTTATGGGAGTCGGCACACCTGTTAACATAATTGAAGCCGTTGCGCGTGGTGTAGACCTCTTCGACTGCGTAATGCCAGCGAGAAACGGTCGGCACGGGCACCTTTTTACTTGGAACGGCATAATCAACCTAAACAATCAGAAATATGAGAGAGACAATGCGCCGATAGATACAGAATGCGACTGTCCCGTCTGCCGTAGATACACAAAAGCTTATATTCGTCACCTTTTTAAAGCGGGCGAAATGCTGGCGCTTAGGCTTTCGGTTATGCATAACCTTTACTTCTACAACTCGCTTCTATCAAAAATACGCGAAGCAATCGACGAAGACCGCTTCGGTGAATTTAGAAATAAATATGCCCTTGTGCTTGATAAAAGAATATAAGCCTTGCTAAACGAGACATATTTGTTGTATAATTATTTAAAATCTTTTATGAGGTAAATGAAAAATGAATTTATTCCTTTCGGCTGACGCCGCTGCTGCGGCAGACCCCGCCGCTACAGGTGGTCTTTTCGGTTCCTATGGCACACTTATTATAATGGTCGTTATGCTTGTCGCTATGTACTTTATCCTTATCGTTCCCCAGAAGAAGAAGGAAAAGAAGCTTCAGGAAGAGCGTAACAGCATTGAAGTCGGCGACGAAATCACAACCATCGGCGGTGTTGTCGGACGCGCCGTACAGATTAAGGACAACACTATCGTTATTGAGACGGGTTCTGACCGTACGAAAATCCGCTTCCTTAAAGAGGCAATTTCCCGCGTAGAGAAGCTTAAACTGGAAGAATAGTTCTTCAAAAACAAATGAATAGAATTCCTTCCTCGTGAATATTTTTTAGTAAATAGCCGAGGGAGGTTTTTTATTGAAAAGCGACACTTTATCTTTGCCGAAGGGCTTATCCGCAGCTTCGCCTATGAAACAGTTTGCCACAAGCTGTTCGATAAGCTGTTTAATTGCGCTTGTGATAAGCGCGGCGCTCATTAGTCTATGCGCCGTAATACTGACTAAAGCGGATATTCCGCATACGCTCTTAGAACCGATAACCACCGTTCTAAGCGCGGTAGCGACGTTAATTTCTGTTTATATAGGTTCTTTTTCTCAGAAAACCGAGCAAACTCTTGGAATAGGCGTTTCTTCGGGCGCTTTGGTTTTTACTGTAATCTTTTTAATTTCACTCATTTTCGGCGATGGCGAAGTAACAGGTCAAACAATAATTAAACTTATAGCCTTTTTAAGCGCCGGCGGAATAGGCTCACTTGCGGGCTCAAGCAGAAAGCACAAAGCAAAACTAAAGCTTTAATTAAGAGGGAAGTATAATGAAGATAGGTTTTATCGGTTTCGGTAATATGGCACACGCCATAGCTTCGGGAATTATTGAAAATAAGCTTGTCGCGGAAGCAGACATAATAGCGTTTGACACACTTGAAAAACAGGTTGCCGATTTTACGTTTAACGTTGTGTCAAGCAGTAACGCTTTACAGGTGGTTAACGAAGCGAACATCGTCTTTCTTTGCGTTAAGCCACAGATGCTTGAAGATGCCGCCGAAAGCATAAAAGGAAACATAACTGACGACAAGGTAATCGTGTCTATTATGGCTGGCGTAACTACAGAACGGTTAAAGAGCCTGCTTGTAACCACCTGTCCCATCGTCCGCGTTATGCCGAATACCCCGCTAATGATAAGGGAGGGCTGCACCGCCGTCGCTCGTCCCGATGGAATATCCGACGAGGACTATGAGTTTATTTTTTCTGTGTTTAACAGCATTGGTTTCGCCTTTGAGCTGCCCGAAAGCAAGATAAACGAAATTATACCCGTTAACAGTTCAAGCCCCGCGGCAAT
>CAYWJF010000036.1:4226-5976 GCA_964458545.1 uncultured Oscillospiraceae bacterium
AAATGGGTTAGACGCTTGTGTAAAGCGCGCTTACGAATTAGGTAAATAAGCATAAAAAAAGCCTTGCTTGCGTATTATTCTATATATACGCAAAGGACAAGGTATAATGAAGTCTTCAAGCATTACAATATCAACAATAATTAAAGCGCCCGACAGAATCGAGAGACTGGCGGGGAACAGGGGAGAACTTTGCTTCTTAGCCTTCTGTTCCCTATTCATTCTCGGAGCTGCCGCAGGCGCTGTTTTTATATCCAAAAGCGGCGACATTACCGCGGAATTCTTACGAATGGCAATTAAAAACGAGCTATTATCATATTCTGTCAGCGGACTATGGAATGTTTTTCTTTTAACGCTAATACCTAAGTTGTTAATAACGGTTTTAGTTTTTATTCTTTCTTCGTCGGCGCTCGGTACTCCGCTTATTTTTGCTGTTTCAGCTATGTTCGGCGCGGGCTTCGGCTGCGTTTGCGGCGGTGCTTACCAAGCCTATGGATTTGGCGGTTTTATTTTTATACTCATTTCCCTTATAATTCCCGCGATAATCTTTTCCTTGTCACTGTTTTCTTTCTCCTTTACCGCTGTTGTAGCCTCGTCAGAGCTCTTTAAAACGGCTTATGGCGGACGAACTGCACCACTTACGAAAACCAACGAGGCGGTTGTAAAAGCGTTACTTCGCTGTTTTATATTTACTTCGCTGTCTTCACTTTTTGAAGCGGTCGGGTTTTCCGTCTTTGGTGGAATTATCAGTTAATCTTTGTCGTTATCCTGCTTTTTCTCGCGTTTCTTTATTTTAGAAAGTGGGGAAGCCGCCGCTGCCTCTCTTAGTTTTTCGTCGCTTATATGTGTGTAAATTTGAGTTGTGGATACGTTTGCGTGCCCTAATATCTCTTTTAGCGCCAGCATATCAACGTTTCCGTGGCGGTACATAAGAGTAGCGGCGGTGTGGCGTAGCTTATGCGCAGAATATCCCTTATCAGCGAGCCCAGCGCGTGTGAGGCATTCGTCTACTATCTGTTCTACGCGTCGAGCGCTTATCCTCGAGCCAAATCTTGATAAGAACAAAGCCTCTTCGTCCTTCTTCTTGAAGCTTTTCGAAGCCCGTTCTTTTATGCAGTTTTTTATAGCATCAATACAAGCACCGTTTAGGTAAACAAGTCGTTCCTTATTACCTTTACCGATTATTCTCAGCGTTCCATCTGAAAGGTCTATATCCATGTCGCTAATTCCTACAAGCTCAGAAAGACGCATACCGCAATTCAAAAAGAGCGTAAGGATACAATAATCACGCATTACAAAATCGCCCTCGGCGCTGTCCAAAAGCTTAAGACTTTCTTCAAGAGTCAGGTATTTGGGCACGCTTTTTCTTATAGATGGCACCTCTATTTCTTTTACAGGGTTATCCTCAAGCTTGTGACTTTTTATGGTTAAATACTTGAAATACGACCTAAGGCAAGATACCTTGCGGGCTCGCGTATTTGCGTTATTATCTCTATCTGCCATGGCGAAATGTAAGAATTCGTAAATATCCATTGTTTTTATACTTTTAACAAGTTCAATGTCAACGTCGCTTATATCAATGGCTTCAAATTCAACGTCAGACGGCACCAGCTTGCGGCGATACTTAATAAACCTAAAGAAGGTCCGTAGGTCAATATAATATCCTTCAACCGTACGCGGAGATACGTTTCTAATAGTTTCGAGATAAAACAAGTATTCAGAAAGTATTCCGGGGCAGTCTTCGTATTTAATA
>CAYWJF010000036.1:6076-16067 GCA_964458545.1 uncultured Oscillospiraceae bacterium
GAAAACGTCTTCCCTGTCAAGTGTACTGGTTATTTCGCTCATAAACAAACGTACATATAATTAATCTATTTCATTTATTTTCTTTTGATAGTTTTTGTTTCAACAAAAAAGAGCGTGTCAGCGCTCTTTTCATATATTTAAATTGACTTTTCATAATAGATAAACTCATTATCGCGTTTGATTTCTTTATAGCCCAACTTTTTATAGAAGCTGTTAGTGCGAATATTCCATATAGGTGTTTCCAAGCGAAGTAGCTTAACATATGGCATTAACAATTCTATACTTTTCATCAAATCGAGCCCATAGCCCTTACGAAATTCCTTCGGGTCGATAAATATTCTTCCGATATTAAGTATTCGTATATCTGAATTATCTATAAATAAAATAGCACCGCCAATAATTCTGCCGCTTTTCTTTACCGCATAAAGACAACCGTTTATCATCATTTCTACGTGCCAGTCAAACGAATCATACTCGGGCGGACCGCCGCACATCGTTCCGCCTACGTTAACGTCACTATCAAACGCCGCTTTGGATATCCTTACAAGCTCATCAACGTCCGCAATTTCAGCCCTCTTTAACTCTAAACTATTACTCAATTCTTCGTTCCCCTACCCTTTTACCCTCACGAGCACAACCTTTGCACTGTTGTCGGCGTTTCTCACGTCGTCCATTTCGTAATCTCCAAGCGCTTTAATAAGAAGAGTCAGCTTTTTGTAGCCGTAGTTTCTTACGTCGAAATCGGGCGAGCGCTTAGTAAGGATAGTTCCAACCATACCGAGTTGAGCCCATCCGTCGTCGTCGGAATTGTCGGTGACTATCTGTTTAATCTCTCTATTTATCACGGTAAGGTCGGCTTTAGCTGTCTGCTTTTTTTGTTTTGTTGTTCCAGTCGAAACCACTTCCGTAGCGGGTTCGTCGGCGATAATTTCAAGGTAGGTGAACTTGTCACAGGCGGCTATAAAGGGCTTAGGCGTTTTCTTTTCACCCATTCCTATTACGTACATTCCCGCCTCGCGCAGGCGAACGGCAAGCCGCGTAAAGTCGCTGTCGCTCGAAACTATACAGAAGCCGTCCACGCTTCCCGTATATAGAATATCCATAGCGTCTATTATCATAGCGGAGTCTGTGGCGTTCTTGCCGCTTGTGTAGGCGTACTGCTGCATAGGCGTTACGCTGTTGTCAAGCAGTACTCCCTTCCACGAAGCAAGACGGGTGCTTGTCCAGTCACCGTATATCCTCTTATATGTTGCCACGCCGTCGTTAGAAAGTTCGTCTAAAATAAACTTGATATACTTCTCCGAAACATTGTCCGCATCGATTAAAACCGCAAATCTTCTTTCCTTTTCCATCTCTTCCCCTTTTCTTATTTTATAATAACCGCTCCGCCGTAATCCGTCAGCGGCTCGTCAGAAAGCTCGGTTATTTTTATTTCGTATTTATCGCAAAACGCTTTAATTTCGCTATAGTAGCTCAGTTCGCTTACTCTGCCAAAGAAAGCAAGCTCATTTCTATCAATCAAGAAACAGCTTCCGCCAATAAATCCGCTGTCGTAGCCCGAAAGAGCAATTTCACCAGCAGGAACACGCAAAATCACTATCCCCTGCCCCTCGAGCAGCGTAGAAATACCATTGTCGGCAGTAATAGCGGCGCTCTCGCTCACAGCGGCGACGGAACAGCGTGAATAGCCCTGTTTTGCTTTAATTCGGCGAACTCCCCTATTAAAAAGAAAACCGCTTATTTCGTCGTTCAGCGCCGTTTCGTGCGATACGCAACAATTCTTTGTTATGTAGCAGTTTAGCTTACAGTCACACGGGTACTTCTGCCAAGCGCCCGCTACTTCATAAACATAGTAGCCCAGAGTCTTAAGCTCAGAAACAAGCTTTGTTTGCTCTTTAAGCACGGCAAAACGATTGCAGCCGAGATACAGACAGTTCAAGTCGGCGTGGCTTGCGATATTCGTCGGAAGCGACGGGTTATCGCTCAATAAAAACACCGAAACACCTTGCTTTTCCAGCGAAGCCGCCGCCTTTTTGGCTTTATATGAAAGAACTACCTTCTTTGCTCTCACGCTCGGGATGAGAGGATAGCAGTCCGCCATAAAGCTCTGTTCTTTGCTTTTTGTAAAGCTTAATAAACTGCTGTCGTTCATTTTGCTATTCTCGCTTAAATAAATAACTAATACAATGATTATACAAATATTCACCGATTAACACAAGCTTACTCGATTATATTATTTTCTATTAAATAAAAAATAAAAGGAGCGGTCTTTCCGCTCCTTTCTTACTAATTATACTATTCTTCTTTTTGTTCGTCGATATTGTCTACACTGTCTTTGCCGTTAAACTTCAGCCACTTCGGTATCATATGCTTAATACCCTTATTCTTGCTGCGCTGAGAGATAACAACGCTTTGAATAAGTATGAAGCAACAAAGCATACCTCCAGTAGTAATGCTCTGCCACCACGGCTTCGTAAGACCAGAGGTTACGACGATAGAGTTAATCGTTACAAGGGAAAGCGTTCCGAAAAGCGTTCCAATTATATTTCCTACGCCGCCCGTAAGGAGCGTTCCGCCGATGATTGAGGAGGCAATAGCCCTCATTTCAAAGGTATTCGCGTTCGCGGAGTTGCCCGCGCCCGTATGAAGCAGATACACAAAGCCCGCTATTCCCGAAAGCAGACCGCATATTAAGTAGGAATAAAACCTTGTTCTTTTAACGTTAATGCCGAGCATTAACGCGCTTTGCTGGTTTCCGCCGATAGCGTAGAAGTTTCTTCCAAGCCTCGTCCACCTAAGAAGCAGGAAAACAACCACAACCACCAATAAGGCTATTACCACGCCAAGCTCAATATATGCGGGAATAAAGTTGCCTGTTTTTCCGTAGGAGCCGATAAAAGGGATTCTTATCTGGGTCTTTTTTAGCGCCAAGAACGCCTCGTTTTCTGCTGTTACGGGGTTAACGCTGACTATAGTCGTCATACCTCTCGCGAAGAACATTCCCGCGAGGGTAATAATAAACGGCTGAATATCAAGATACGCTATAAGATAGCCCTGAATAAGACCGAAGGCTAAGCCTATACCGAGCGAGATAAGCAGTGCCCCGAGAGGGCTCGCGTTAGTACCGTTAAGATATACGGCACAGGTCATAGTGATAAGCGCCGTAACTCCGCCGACCGAGATATCAATTCCGCCCGCAATCATTACAATCGTTAAGCCGCACGAAAGGATAATAAGCGCGCCGTTATTGTTAAAGGTGTTCAGAAACTGCTGTGGGTTTAGAAATCCTCCGCCCCATATCAACATAGCAAGCGCGTACATTCCTACGAAGGTGCAAATTGTAATTGTCAGCAGCAGGTTTGTGTCGGTAAGCGGTTCTCTTTGTTTTTTCTTAGCTATACCATTCTTCAACATATTCTTTTCCCTCCTAACCGACAACCTCGGTAGATACCGAGCGGTTCTTCTTTTTACCGAAAAGCTTACTCCACAAATTGCTTGCCGCCTTCTTAACAACGGACGAACCGATAACGACGATAATTATAATTACAACAGCCTTGTATGCTTTTACGTCGGTAGAGGAAACCTTCATAGCGTACAGCGTAGTCGTAAGACCCTGAATTACATAAGCGCCGATAACGGAGCCTATCATATTAAACTTTCCGCCGCCAAGAGAGTTTCCGCCTATTGCAACGGCAAGAATAGCGTCCATCTCTATTCCAAGAAGGAGCGTTTCGTGGTTAATAAGCCCGAGTCTGCCTACGCTTATCGCGCCGGAAAATGCCGCGCAGATACCTATGATAATGAACACAAGCATTTTAATGCTTACCGAGTTAATACCGTTAAGACGAGCCGCTTGCTCGTTAATTCCGACCGTCTGCGAGTATAGTCCGAGATTTGTGCGTTTCAATAACACCGCAAATACGATAGCACAGAATACCACGATAATTATGGGCGTCGGAACAGGAATTCCGGGTATTGTGCCGCCGATATACTTAATGCGTTCATCGGAAACCGTCGGCGTCGCTCCTCCGTTTATCCAGTACGCTATGGCGCGACCTATTGTGTATAAAATCAGCGTTGCAATCATTGGCTGAATTTTAAATATCGCAACAAGCACACCGTTAAACGCGCCAAAGATAGCGGATACTATGCAACTCGCAAGGAACGCTAAAAGTATAGTTCCCCACGTTATATTGTTTGAGAGAAGTATCTTTACAAAAACGCTGCCAGCTATAGCCGCCGCCGCGCCGACGCTAATGTCCTGCCCGCGTGAAGCCGCAGTAACAAGGGTCATACCCATTGAAAGAATAGCGAGCTCGCTCGCTCCGTTTAGAATAGCTATAAGGTTTCCCGAAAGCACGGTGTTGCCGTAGGAGTTTACCGCAAGATTAATCGAAAAGAAGGAGGGGTCACGGATAAGATTGAAGATAACGAGCGCAACAAGGGAAAGCAGAGGAATAAGAAGCTTGGATTTTGTTGCTTTTTGAAGAACCGATTTAAACTTACTCATCTTATACCACCTCTCCCGCGATAGTTCTCATTATGTTGTCCTGCGTTACCTCGTCGCCCTCAAGCTTGCCGACAATATTTCGGTCTCTAAGCACTATAAGGTCGGAGCAGGTACGCACCATCTCCTCTATTTCCGAGGAAATAAAGGTAATACCCATACCCTCGTCCGCAAGCTTTAAAACAAGCTTTTGAATTTCTACCTTAGTTCCGATATCAATACCGCGCGTGGGCTCGTCAAGAATAAGGTACTTCGGGTTCGTAAGCAGCCAGCGCGCGAGTATGACCTTCTGTTGGTTTCCGCCTGAAAGCGATTTAATCGGCGTATCCATAGAAGCTGTTTTAATACCAAAAAGCTTTATATATTCCTCGGCAAACTTTTCTGCCTCAGCCTTTGAAAACGGCTTGAAGAAACCTTTGATTACCTGAAGCGCAAGAATAATGTTTTCTTTTACTGACAAATCGGCGACAATTCCATCGACCTTTCTGTCCTCGGGAAGATACCCGATACCACTTTTCATAGCTTCTATCGGCTTCGTTATCTTGGCTTCCTTGCCCTTGACCTTCACCTTGCCGCTGATAATTCTGTCCGCACCGAAGATAGCGCGCACGCACTCGCTTCTTCCCGAGCCGAGAAGACCCGTAAAGCCGTTAACCTCGCCCTTCTTAACGCTGAAGTTAAAGGGTTTAACGCCGTTCGCGCTTGAAAGATTTTCGACCTCATAAACGGCTTCTTCTGAATTAGAGCTAACGCTAATATCCTTCTTCTGAATCTCGGACAAATCGTCAAGCGCACGTCCGACCATCTTAGTAACAAGCTCAACCATCGGGAGTTTATCTACGTCATACTCGCCGACAAATTCACCGTTGCGAAGCACCGTAATCTTATCGCAAACCGCATAGACCTGTTCAAGAAAATGAGTAACAAAGATTATTCCCACGCCGCGCGACTTAAGGTCGCGCATAAGCGTAAAGAGCTTTTCAACCTCTTGCTCGTCCAACGAAGAGGTCGGCTCGTCAAGTATGAGAATTCTGCAGTTCATACCGACGGTTCGAGCAATCGCAACCATCTGCTGAACGGCTATTGAGCAGCTTCCGAGCTGCTGTGTGGCTCTTGCGGGAATTTTGAGGTCATCAAGTATAGTCTGTGCCTTTTCCTCAAGCTCGCTCCACTTAATAAAAGAATAGTTGCCTATTCCTATAAACATATTTTCCGCCACGGTGAGGTTAGGACACAGCGTAATCTCCTGATAAACCGTACCTATACCCATCTTCTGCGCTTCCTGCGGAGACTTAAGCGATATCGCTTTATTCTCACCAGCTATGTAAATTTGACCGCCGTCCTTGTGATAAACTCCGGTCAAAACTTTAATCAAGGTTGACTTCCCTGCCCCGTTTTCACCAAGAAGTGCGTGAATTTCACCCTTTCTAAGAGTAAACTCCACGTCCTTTAATGCGCGAACGCCGGGAAATGATTTATCTATATTCTTCATAGATAAAATAATATTATCCTGCATTTTCTTTCCCTCTTCACAAATACTTCGAATACCAACTAACACTATAATAATTCTTGTGAACAATAATCACAAGAAATATTTACAATTCATATTACTAAGAAAACGGTGCGGATATGCGGTTAATCCACAAAACTCCGCACCGTATATCTCAGTGCATAAGCAGTTTACTTTTGTTAGCTATTAACCAAGTCCGTAGGTGTCGATGTCAGACTGTGTTATAGTCTTAGCATCAAAGCCCTTCTCCTCGGAGATTATTGTCTTTGCTCCAGAGTAGTCGCCAGCCTTGATTATGCCGTCAATAACAGTCGCCTGGAAGGGGCTGCACTGTCCGTCATAGTTCCAGTTGCCGTTAAGAAGCTCTTCAAGAGCCCACTTATTGCAGTCGAAGCCCATAACGATAACGTCGCCGTCTACGCCGTGAGTGATACCAGCCTCGTCAAGAGCCGCAACAGCGCCCTTAGCCATACCGTCGTTTTCAGCATAGATTACGTTGAAAGCGTCGCCGGAGTTGATAACAGACTCAACGATAGCCTTAGCCTGCGCCTCATCCCAGTCAGCGGTCTGCTGCATAACCTTGTTCATTGTGCCAGCGGCGAACTCGGCGTCAAGAGCGTTAGTTCTGCCTATCTGAGCGTCAGAGCCCATATGTCCCTGAATGTGGATTACGTTGTACTCGGAAAGGTTCTGAGCCTTAAGCCAAGAAACAGCGGTGTCGCCCTGATTAGCCATGTCGGAAACAACAGCAGCTTCATAGTTGCTCTTGTCGGTGTTAATCATACGGTCAAAAAGGAAAACCTTTATGCCAGCTTCCTTCGCTGCGCCAAGAACATCGTCCCAACCGTCGGTCGCGGCGGCGGAGATAAGTAGATAATCTACTCCGTCAGTAATGAACTGCTGAGCCGCGTTAAGCTGCTCGTCAACGTTAATGCTGTAGTATGTCTGTGCAGAATAGCCGTTTGCCTCGCAGAATACGGCTTCCATATCCTTAACGTTGGCTTCACGGTAACCGGATTCAGAGGGCGGGTTGTTGATGATACCAACCTTAATGAGTCCGCCTTCGTCACCGCCTTCAACAGGCGCGGGCTGAGTCTGAGCGCAAGCAACCATAGCTACGCAAAGAACGAGAGCTAAAACTAATGCTAATACCTTTTTCATATTTTCCTCCATTAATATTATTCGGTAAGGTGTATCTCACCTTGCAATAACATAATATTGAAATTGTACGCACAAGTAAACAGAATATTTTATCGCAAATGTTTATTGTTTTACAATATTGAGCTCTGTATTTGCCATAATTCAAAGGACATTCTTAACTTTGTTGAGTATTTTACGATTTTGGTTGATAATTCTATGAAACGTCTCATTTATGTAATTGTACAACTTGTATGGTACATGTTGTATTATATAAAATATCGCTTAATAGTTGAACGAATTTCATTTCAAATCAAAACTTGCACCATCGTAAAGCAGTATTACTTTACGGCAAATAGTAACGCAATTAAAAAACAGAAGTGATTAAATTCACTTCTGTTTCTTACTACTTAGTTGTCCATAATCTATTCGACAAATATGCTTTTCAACTCACGTACATTTGATATGCCTATAAGCTTTATTGAGTAATCCTTTAAATTTAGCTTAGAAAGTAATGCTTTAGGAAGTATGCAACGCTTGAAGCCAAGCCTTTGCGCCTCCCCTATTCTCTGCGGCGCGCTTTGAACAGCTCTCACCTCGCCGCCCAAGCCTATTTCGCCAAAGGCTACGGTGCCTTCGGGTACAGGCTTATCCGTCACGGCTGAAACAAGGCTAATTACCGTCGCAAGGTCGCTCGACGGCTCGTCAAGGTTTAAGCCGCCCACAACGTTAATATAAACGTCAAGACTGGAAAGATAATATCCCGCGCGCTTTTCAAGCACCGCGAGTAATAGGTTAGTTCTGTTATAGTCTATACCCGAAGAGGTCCGTCTCGGCGTCCCGAAGCCCGTTTTGGTAGCGAGAGACTGAATTTCGGCGAGTATCGGGCGAGAGCCCTCCATTACGCAGGCAACGCAGCTTCCTGAGGCGTTTTCGTCGCGTCCTTCCAGCATAAGCATACTCGGGTTATCTATTCCGTGAAGCCCCTCGCTCGTCATATCAAAGATACCTATCTCGTTGGTCGAGCCGTAACGGTTCTTCGCCGCGCGAAGTATTCTGTATGACAGATACTTATCACCCTCAAAATATAAAACCGTATCAACAATATGCTCCATTACCTTAGGACCCGCTATCGCGCCATCCTTATTAACATGGCCGACTATGAAAAGCGGAATACCTAAGGACTTCGCACATTTCATAAGAAGTGAGGCGCATTCCCTAACCTGAGTAACGCTGCCCGCCGAGGAGGAAATTTCTTCGCTCGTCATAGTTTGTATCGAATCAATTACAAACATATCGGGCTTCATCTCGTTAACTATACCTATAACGGTTTCCACGCAGGTTTCGTTTGCTATAATTATGCTTTGAGCGTCTATCTTAAGACGGTCGGCGCGGAGTTTTATTTGATAGATAGATTCCTCTCCAGAAACGTACAGTATCTTTGCGGTTTTCGCCATCTTTCCGCACATTTGAAGAAGAAGCGTAGATTTACCAGCGCCCGGCTCGCCGCCTATTAGCGTAACCGAGCCCTTAACAACTCCGCCGCCTAAAACTCTGTCAAGCTCGTTTATTTCGGTTGTATAGCGTATCTCGCTGTCAAAGGTAACGTCGGATAAAGAAACAAGCTCGCTTGCCTTCTTTTTTGCGGAGCTAAGCGTTTTAGAGGCGCCAACGCTCTTTTTTTCGACTATATCCTCTACTACGGTGTTCCACTCGCCGCATTCACTACAGCGTCCAAACCACCTCGGAAAGCTCGCCCCGCAGTTTGTGCAAACAAACACGCTTTTTAATGCCGCCATTTTTACTCCTCGCTGCCCTTGAACATATATTTATATTACAATTATACATATGTTCGCGTTACAACACAAGCTTACAATTAACTAATTAGTGTTCTCTTCTATTGTTGCTTCCTGCTCTGGAAGGCTTAAATAATCGAGATATCCTAAATATATGGCATAGGCGAGTTTTTTTTGATACTCTTCATCCTTTAGCTTTGAAAGCTCTTCACCGTTTGTCATAAAACCGCATTCTACTAGAACAGTTGGCGCTTTGGTATTTACAAGGATATATATACTGCTTGTTCCTTTTTTTAGCGGCCGCTTATTGTCAGGCTGTAGATTCTTAACCACGCTGCTTACTATTGTTTCCGCCAATCGCTCACTGTCTTCGTTTAATGTGCCAAAGAACGCCTGCGTACCGTGCTGAGAGGAATCGGAAAAGCTGTTTTGATGAATGCTTATTAAAACAGAATCAGAAAAGGAATCAGCAAGTTTTGTTCGGTTGTGCGTATCTGTTTTCTTTCTTTCTGATATACTCTTTGCGTCCCCGTTTGCGAGCGTAAGGTCGCTGTTTCTCGTTAGCACGGTAGCATAGCCGTTTGAGCGAAAGAGTTCGTAAAGCTTAAGCGCAATAGAAAGATTAATATCCTTTTCGTTTGTTCCGTCACTCGCTACCTTACCGGGGTCAAAGTCGCCGTGCCCCGCGTCAATAACTATCACCTGTTCCGAATAGTGTGGTGTTGAGCCATTCACCTTTACAGCAAGAGAGGAGGACACGTTTATAAGTAGTGCGAGGGTTAGAACAACAAGAATCGTCTCAACAATCGGAATTTTCGCCTTTATAACTATCACCTCATAAGTTAATATGAGAATTGCTTTCCTAATATGTTAAATTATTGTTATAGACAAAATAAAAGAAAAGCAATAGTGTTAATTCTATAAAAATAGTTGATTTACAATATATATTTAATAAATATAAAAAGGAACCGACAAAAATCAAAAAAAGTATTGAAAATACTTTATTCTTTATATATAATATATATCACGTCGCGGGTTTAG
>CAYWJF010000037.1:0-9814 GCA_964458545.1 uncultured Oscillospiraceae bacterium
TATGTAGAGTTACGAGCACATAAATAATTCTTAAGATAAATCTCCCCACAATGAAGCCGCTTGACTGAGGACACAAGGAAAAGCGAGATGAAAGCAAAAGTGCTCACAAGAGCGCTTTTGCTTTTTTTTGTTTCTTGTTTCGTGGAGTTTTTACAGCTTTCACCAAGCTGTTAGCCACAGTACCTTGTAAAAAGCCGATAATTTGCTTATACTATTTAAAATAAGCTGCTAACGAAAGACGGCAATACTTTTATTTGAGGTTTTTGAAAAGATGAGTGAACTTATAATAACCAGCCCCGCGTTTAAGAACGGAGAATGGATACCGAACTGCTGCAGCGGTTACGGTGAAGACCTTTCGCCCGAGCTGATAATTGAACGAATAGACCCCGCCGCTGTTTCAATCGTTATTACTCTTGATGATATGGGTCACCCCATAATACCGGGCTATAACCATTGGGTCGCGTGGAACCTTCCTCCCGTAAGGGTTATACCTGCAAACTTGCCTAAGGGCAGCGTCTTAGAGCAGCCACTTCATATTGAGCAAGGTCTTGCATACGGGCGGCATTGCTACCGCGGTCCGAAGCCTCCCTTTAATTGGTGCCACGACTATAAATTCACGGTCTACACCCTTGACACTAAGCTTTCGCTCAGCGCCGAAGCGGATAAAGCCGCCGTACTTGCCGCGGCGGCGGGGCACATTCTCCAAAAGGGCATATTAGTGGGCAAGTATCAAAGAAAACACCGCGCCGAACGAGGGGGAACGCTTTAGCGTATGAACTTTAACGCCTACAGATACATATACACAACGCGCATACAAAAGAGCATTGCCTATAAATTCGACGTGTTTGCGGGTATTGTTTTTCAGTGTATCGTAATGTTCGCGACCTCCTTCTTTTGGAAGGCGCTTTATTCTGGTACGGAAACAGCGAAGGGTGTCCCTGTAGAGGATATGCTTACATACACAGTAATTTCGTCGGTAATGTCCGTGTTCCTCTCCCCTAATGTAGAGGACCGCGTAATTTCAAGTATACGTCAAGGAACTGTCGCGACTGATATGCTAAAGCCGATAAGACTTTTCGGCGTGTACTTCGCCGAGGACCTCGGCTACTTCACCTCGCTTATCTTTCAAAACGCGCTTCCTATACTTATTATTGCGTCGCTTTGTATTACCGTTCCGAAGCCCGCGAGTACTGTAGCTTTTCTGCTTTTCTTCGCAAGCTTCGCAATGTCTTTCTTAATCAACTGGCTCTTTTCCGCCATCTTTTCAATGTGGGCGTTTAGGGTGCTTGATATGAGCCCTATGGTTCAGGTGAAAAGGCATATGATAAGGCTGCTTTCGGGTAGTATTATTCCTATTTGGTTCTTCCCCGAGTGGCTTGCGGGTGTACTGAAATTTCTTCCCTTTGTCTATATCTATCAGCTGCCGCTTGAGCTTTATATCGGAAAGGGAACCTTTTCCGAGCAGCTGCCGAAGCTTGGAATACAGGCGCTTTGGTTGGTTGTTCTGCTTTGTGTTTTTCTCTTTCTTGAAAAACGAGCGCTCCGCAGAGTGCTTATACAGGGGGGCTGATAGCTATGACTTCTTTACGGCACTACCTAAAAGTCTTCCTTGTGAATATTCGTCTTAGCGCTATGGTGGCGCTTGAATATCCCGCGAACCTTGCGGGGTGGGCGCTATCTAACCCTATTCAGTTCATTGTTGGCTTCGCGACGATTAAGTTTGTCGTTTCTGAATTCGGCACAATCAACGGCTGGGGCTACGAGCAGCTTGCGTTTCTCTACGGAATAGCGGTAATATCCCACGCGCTTTCAATGATTTTCTTCATTCAAGGCTGGTTTATGGGCTACTACGTTGTTGAGGGCGATTTTGACACCTATATGCTTCGCCCTATGAGCGTGCTTTTCCAGTTCTTTTTTACGAACATTAATATCGTGGGAATTACCGACCTGATTCCGGGCATCTGCGTTTTCGCTTACGGTTGTATTAAGGTAGGCTTTGAGTGGAATCTTCTCGCTGTAGTTGAGCTGTTGTCGCTCATAATAGGCGCGACCCTTATACGCGGCGGGATATACATAGCTATGGGAACGCTGACCTTCTGGACAAAGAGTACCAACCAGTTCGCTATGTTTACGCAGGAGTTCTTCGATAAGACGACTATGTACCCAATAACGATGTATCCGAGGGTTTTGCAGTTTATCTTAACCTTCATTATACCGATAGGCTGGGTCAGCTTCTACCCCGCGGGCGAGATGCTTAATATGAAGGGAATGCCGCTCAGCTTTTCTGGTATGCCGTTTGTAACGCTCGGCGTTGGTATTGCCGTACTGCTTCTTGCCTCGGCGTTCTTTAAAACGGGGCTAAAAAGATACGAGAGCGCGGGACACTAAGAAATTAAGAAAACTACAGATAAACGCAAGTTGAGCGGAGGATTTGACTATGCCTGTTATAAAGGTGGAAAACCTTACAAAGGTCTATAAGACGGCAAAGAAAGAGAAGGGACTTAAGGGCGCGATAAAGAACCTGTTTACCCAAGAGAAGGTGACGGTGCGTGCCGTAGACGATATAAGTTTCACTATTGAAGAGGGCGAGGTGGTCGCCTTTATCGGGCCGAACGGAGCGGGAAAAAGCACCACGGTAAAGATGATGTCTGGAATACTTACCCCGACGTCAGGACATATCTACATAAACGGCTTAGAGCCGCAGGAGAACAGGGTAAAGGTTGTTCAGCATTTAGGCGTTGTCTTCGGTCAGCGAACCCAGCTTAACTGGGACCTACGGCTCGGTGAGAGCTTTGAGCTTTTGAAGCATATCTACCGAGTAGACCAAAAGACCTTCGATGAAAACATGAAGGTGATGGACGAGATTTTAGGTCTTAAAAAGTTTATTGATACCCCCGTGCGCCAGCTTTCGCTCGGACAAAGAATGCGCGGAGACTTAGCGGCGGCAATGCTTCATTCCCCGTCGGTGCTCTTCCTTGATGAACCCACTATAGGGCTTGACGTTGACGGAAAATACGCTATACGAAAGTTTATTAAAGAGATAAACAGACTTAAAAAAACCACAGTTATTCTTACCACCCACGACCTCGGCGACATTCAGGAGCTCTGCGAGCGTCTGATAATAATAAATAACGGAAAGATTATCGAGGACGGTCCGCTCGAGGAGCTTGTTAACAGAATTGCGCCATATAAAAACCTTGTGGTGGAGTATATGGACGAGCGGTATGTCGAGCACCCAAAGGCAACGCTTCTCTCCCACGAGGGAAGCACCGCGACCTACCGCTTTCAGAAGAAGGATATTACAGCGGCTAAGCTAATACACGATATCTCGGAAAAGATGTCGGTCAAGGACGTGGCGATAGAGGAAGCGAAGATTGAGGATATCATCCGTATCGCCTACGGACAGACGAGCGCGAAGGGGAAGAGCGAAAATCAGGATTAGCAACCTGAAACAAAATACGCGTTAACGATGAAAACCTAAACCAAGAAATAAACAAGCCCTGCGAATACAAACATTCGCAGGGCTTGTTCTTTTTACTGACGCGTTGAGTTTGCGTTTTTTACAAGTAAGCATAGCAAATTCTCATCAGTTTGACGAAAGTTTAACAAACATCTTGACATAAAGGCGGGTAAAGCTTAAAATTTATATGAACCTGTTCATAAAGGAGAGCATATGCCGAAAATTATTGACAACATTAAGGAAACAATAATACTTGAAGCAAAACGTCAGGTGCTGGAGAGCGGCTATTCCAAGATGACCGTGCGCTCCGTCGCGAAGGGCTGCGGTATAGCGGTGGGAACCATATACAACTATTTTCCCTCGAAGGATATGCTTATTGCCGCGTTTATGCTCGGCGACTGGCTGGAGGCTTTAGACGAAATGAAGCGCGGCTGTGCGGTGGCGAAGAGCTCTGAAGAAACCTTCCGACTTGTCTACGACAAGCTAATACTCTATAACAAAAAGTACAAGGCTCTTTTTGAGGACAGCGCCGCTACAAAAACATACATGGGCGTTTTTCAGACGCGGCACAAGCAGCTTCGCGGGCAGATTGCAGATTGCCTTCGACCCGTATGCGAGAGCTACGCAAAAGAGTATACGGAGCTTCTTCCCGAATTCATAGCGGAGGCGTTGCTTGTTTGCACAGGGGAGAGAAGAGAATTTGAAGAGATAGAACTAATACTCGGTCAATTATTTAATTAAATATAAGGAGAAAGAACAATGAGTAGCTTTGAAAACTTAAGAATAGTAGATAACTTCTACCAGACGTCGCTGTTTTTCCCAATGCCCACAGTGGTAGTTAGCACCCTTTGCGAGGACGGAAGCACCTCACTCGGACCCTATTCGCTTATCCAGCCCTATTATGTGGCGGGCAAGGACTATTACGCTATGCTCTTGCAGTGCCGCAATTCCTCAAACACCGCCCAGCATATCCTTAAGACGGGAAAATGCGCCATTAACTTTATTACCGACGAGAGTAAATACTTTAAAGAGTGCGTAAAGCTAAGTTGGCCCGGAGATAAGCCCGAGGAGAAGATGCCGAAATGCAACTTCGTTCTTGAAAGGGGGCTTTGCGCCGAGGAAAATCCGAAGGAGGCGCGTCCGCTCGTTTTAGCCGAGGCGTATCAGGTAATGGAATGTACATGGATGAGCGAGCTGGACGGCGCGGCGAAGGACAAGGCGGGCGAGCTGGACGGCTACGAGCCGCCATACCACGACTTTAACGGTATTACAAGCAAGTTCGGCGCACACTTCATACTTCGCATAGATAAAATTCTTATGAAGAAGCAATACCGCGACGCTATAATAAACGGCGTGCGCGCGAAGGATTTCCCACACGCGCCCGTAGATTACGGCTACCGCGACAGCAAAAACTTCTGGTACTGCCGCTCGAAACGTATGAAGTCCGAGCTTCTTCCTGTAAGGCAGTCGTCGCTCGATTCCGTACGTTACGCCGCCGACCGCATAGACGACAAGATTAAGTTTACGGACGAGGCGTGCGCTAAGCTTCTTAATGTGCCGCGTATCTTCCTTCCTACGGCGCTAAAGGGTTGCGTCGCGTGGGCGCGGGAGAACGGCGTTACCCTCATTACCGAGGAGCATATGAACGAAATTAACGATAAACGCTCAAAAGAGAAGAATAAATAAAAGGAGAACAAAAATGAAGGTTGTACTTGCGGGCGCCTACGGAAATCTCGGAAGCGACATCTTCCGTGCGCTTCTTCGCGAAGGGCACGAGGTAATCGCCGCCGATATGATAGAGAAGGATTTAGGACTTAAGGGGAAATTCACCTTTAAGAAGCTGGACGTTACCGACCCCGCCTCGCTCAAGGGGCTTTGTGACGGCGCGGACTGTGTAATTACCACCGTGGGGTTAACTAAGACCTCCGCGGCGGTTACGAATTATGAGATTGATTATCAGGGGAACCTAAACCTTCTTAACGAAGCGAAGGCGGCGGGTGTAAAGAACTTTGCGTACATTTCGGTAATTAAGGCGGATAAGGCGCCCGACGTGCCTATGCTTCACGCAAAATACCTTTTTGAAGAGGAGCTAAAGAAGAGCGGGCTAAGCTATGTTATCTTCCGTCCTACGGGCTACTTCTACGACATTATTAAGGTGTTCCGCCCGATGATTGAAAAGGGCGAGGTTACGCTTTTGGGTAAAAAGCCCGTGTACGCGAACGTTATTTCAACAGAAGATTTCGCCGACTTTATCGTAAAGCATATGAACGACGAAAACGCCTTATATAACGTCGGCGGCAAGGAAACCTACTCCTATGAGGAGATAGCCAATATGTGCTTTGAGGCGGCGGGTAAGGAACCGCAGATAAGGCGCGCGCCCGCGTTTTTATTCGACGTGCTTGCGTTTGTTAACAAGCTTAAAAAGAACGGCAAGGAAGCTATCCTTAAGTTTTCAAAGTGGACGCTGACGGAAGAGATGATAGGTGACACCGCGTACGGCGATATGAGCTTTAAGAAGTATATTAAGGAAAGCTTTAAAAAGTAAAGGAGACAGATTATGGGCTGGAACTATCTTTTAATCCTTCTCGGCGTGAGTCTTCTTCTCAGCGCCGTAGGGTTCTATAAATATGTGTACTTTCTTTCTATCGGTTACGGCTTTGCCGTGGCGGGCATAGGCGTAACGCTCGGCGTTATGAGCGTACTCGGCGTGTTTACCGCGTCGCTTCAACAGTATCTACTCTTTGCGCTGTTTGTTATCTACGGCGCGCGGCTTTCGGGCTTCCTGCTCGCGCGTGAGCTAAAGAACGTCTCCTACAGAAAGACGCTTAAGGAGGCAACGGGCAACGAGAAGAAGATGCCCCTTTTCGTGAAGATAGCCATTTGGCTCTGCGTGGGTGTGCTTTATGTAGCGCAAACCTCGCCCGTTTACTTCCGCTCCTATAACAACAGCGGCGCGACCGTTTGGGGCTGGGTAGGTATCGTTATCTGCCTGCTTGCAATTCTTCTTGAGTCCGTCGCGGATAAGCAGAAGAGCGACCAGAAGAAGGCGCGTCCCGATATGGTAGCGACTAAGGGGCTCTATAAAATTGTCCGTTGTCCGAACTATCTCGGCGAGATACTCTTCTGGACGGGGATATTCCTTTCGGGCGTCGATATCTATAACGGCGTGGGTCAATGGATAACCGCCGCCCTCGCGTATATCTGTATTGTTTATATTATGTTTAACGGCGCACAAAGGCTGGAGAAGCGCCAGATGAAGCGGTACGGCGAGAATAAAGAATACAATGATTACGCCGACAAAACACCGATAATTATTCCGCTTCTTCCCATTTACCACCTAAACAAGAAATAAAACCTTAAGCGAAAGGAAAACGAGATGAAGGATTTTTCAATAGGAATGGCGCTGGTCGATTACGTTCCCGTTATTTTTTTCGCAGTAGCGGCGGTAATACTGCAACGCGACTTTTACAACAAGATGAGTAAGGGCGCGTTCGCGCTTTTCGCGGCGGGCACTATTGACGTTTTCTGCGCGGGTGCGCTTAAGGCGACATATAAGCTGCTATACGCGGCTGGGATTTGCGATTTCGAGCCGCTTACCCAGATGTTCTTTCCCGTACAAGCGATAGGGTTCCTGCTCGCTGGAGCGGGCATGGTCGCTATGCTCTGCCATAAGCAGTACAGCGATACCGGCTTTTTCGCTATAGCGCCCGTCGCGGCGGCGCCTGAGGTCTTTAAGGGAACCTTCCTTTTCGTAACGCTTATGGTATTAGGGCTCGGCGGAATGAACGCGGGGCTATGTGTTGCGGGAGTAAAGCTTAAAAAGCCCTTTGCGGTGGTCTGCTTTGCGCTGTCCTTTGTATTCTGCCTTATGATGGGCTATCTTTCCTCGCGGGATTTCGCGGAAAGCTATATGAACTGGGCGGCTGAGGGGGTAAACATCCTCGGGCAGGGTGCGTTCCTCACAGGCACGCTGATACTACACAAAAACGGGCTTCGGGAATTAAAGCTTAACGAAGCGAAGGAGTAAACAAAGAAACGCGCGCCGACGGCGCGCGTTTTGTTCTTGCGAAAGCGCCGCTTTCGTGGTAGACTTCTAAGGAGAAAGGCGGCTTACTATGAAGGGCTTTTATAACGGCGAGATAGGACACCATCCGCCTGAAGACGTTTTTAACAAGAACGGCAGACGCAGTATCATTACGCGAAGCCGAATTGCGCCGCTTGAAACCGAAATATACGGTGAGCTTGAAGGCGGCGGATATTTTTACGAAAAGCGTGAAATTGAGTTTTACGACGAGGTTTTCTACAAGGTTATTGACCGCCGTGAAATGCTCTCGGCTATAGACGAGGAGATAAGCGCCTGTGTTGACTACCGCCGCTACGATATTGCGGAGGTTCTCAAGGCGGAGAAGGAAAGAATAGAGAAAGAGGATAAGAAATGAAGATACTCGCGGTAGATTACGGCGAAGCCCGCACGGGGCTCGCTATGTGCGACAGGTTTGAGACGTTGGCTTCGCCGCTTGGAATAATCAGCGAAAAAAGTCTCCCGAAAACGGTGGAGAAGATAGTATACGCGGCGAAGGACTACGACGCGAAGATGATAGTTATCGGGCTTCCTAAAAATATGGACGGAAGCGAGGGGGAGCGCGCGCAGAAATGCCGCAAGGTAGCGGACCTTATTCGCAACATACTCCCTGATATCCCCGTTGAAATGTGGGACGAGCGGAACACAACGAAATCAGCCATCTACTATATGAACGAGACCGACACGCGCGGAAAAAAGCGCAAGGAGGTGCTCGACGCGGCGGCGGCGGCGATTATACTTGAAAGCTACCTCGTTTACCGCGCAAACCAAAAGGAAAAAGAATAGTATACAGAAAGACCCTTGCGCTCAAGCGTAAGGGTCTTGTATTTTTTCAATTATTAGCTTTGCCGCATCTACTGCGAGAATATTACTTGTGTCTATTTTGATTGTGTTAAGCTTATCGTAAAGCGGAAGCCTTACGGCACTTCGCTCTATTATGTCTATTTCACGAAGACCGCTTTCAATGTCCGCATGTAGCCGCTTTTCAAGCGCCTCGCGGGTCAACGTAAGAGTGAATATATATACCTCACAAGAGGTGAGTTGGAGCTGCGAAAGCAGCTCGTCAATTATTCCTTGCTCATGAAGCACCCAACAGAAGATTATGTTTTCGAATTCCTTGCAGGCAAGAAAGCTGTTGAGCGAAAAGGCAATATTATTCATTACAAGCGCCTTTGTTTCCTCGTTCACCGTGAACGGCTTCATATCCCAGCACCAGTCGCCGTCGAGGAATACATTTCGTGGAAGTAGCTTTTGAAGCTCCCGTGAAACGGCGGTTTTTCCCGCGCCCATGGTACCGTTAATAATAATCAGCTTTTTCATTCTTTCTCTCCGAGCTTTGTAATAGAATTATTATAGCATAAAGCGGCGGGGTGGAAAATATAAGCCGTTAATGCTACAATAAAGAAAACGAAGGAGGAGATATAATGAACCTGCTTTATTCGCTCGCGGAAATCAGAACGCCCTTTTTTGATAAGCTGCTTCAACTTTTTACTCGCCTCGGTGAGGAGGCGATAATAATTGTACTATTTGTACTGCTTTACTGGTGCATAAACAAGCGTCTCGCATATATCGTCGGCTTCGGCTTTTTTATTTCAGGACTGTCAGTTCAGGCGTTAAAGGTGGTTTTCAGAATAGATCGACCGTGGATAATCGACCCCGCCTTTAAGCCAGTGGAAAGCGCCGTTCCCGCCGCGACGGGATACTCCTTCCCAAGCGGCCACACAACAGGAGCTACCTCGTTTTACGGGGGACTCGGGCTTAACGCTAAAAAGACATGGGCTAAGCTTCTTTGGTTTCTGCCGCCTATTGTCGTGGGCTTTTCGAGGATGTATCTCGGCGTTCATACGCCGCTCGACGTAGGCGTAGCTTTCTTCCTCACCCTCGCGCTCTGCGTGCTGGCAAAATGGATTTTTGATAAATTTGAAAGAAGCAGCCGCTTTAACCTCGCGGTGCTTCTTATGTCGGTTATCCTTGCCGCCGCGGTCTTCGCGCTTTCGGCTTATATCTATTCGCTCGGCGATATCGAGATAGGCTATGTAAACGACTGCGTAAAAGCGGCAGGCGCGTCTGTCGGTTTCGGAATAGGCTTCTATATTGAGCGGAAATACATAAATTTCAGCACGAAATGTGATAAGGCGTGGAAGCAGCCCGTTAAGTTCGTGATAGGGCTTGCTGTGACGCTCGCAATTAAAGAGGGGCTTAAGCTTGTTATTGGCACCTCGCTTACGGCTGGCGCTGTTAGATATGTACTGATAATGCTCTGGATATTTGCG
>CAYWJF010000037.1:9914-15567 GCA_964458545.1 uncultured Oscillospiraceae bacterium
AATTTTATATAGCCATTCTAAAAAAAGCGAGATAAGCTTTTCAAAAATTATGCTTATCAGCACAATTACAAGGGTGTAGGAGAAAAGCTCGGGAATGTTGAGGTAAATCTTCGCGTCGTAGAGCTTCCCGCCTATAGAGTTCGCCGCAAGCCCTATTACCTCCGCCGCGACGCCAGCCTTCCAGCTAAGCCCCAGCGCCACGCCACAACCCGCCTTGAAATAAGGGAACGTTTCGGGGAAGTAGATATAACGAAAGCGCGTAACGCCGTCCATTCCGTACACGTCCGCCGCTTCGAACATAGCCTTGTCTATCGCGAGTACGCCCGAAAGGGTGTTAGTGTAAACGATAGGCACAGCCATTAAAAAGGCGATGAGCGCCGAGAGGTTCTTTGAGCTTACAAGGATAAGCGCAAGCACAATGAAGGAGGCGACGGGAGTTGCCTTTATTACCGACATAAGCGGACGAAGCAGCTCACGCACTACCTTAGAGGCAGCGGCGAGCGCGGCGAGAGCCGCGCCGATAATCACCGAGCCTAAATAACCCAGCATAATATGCGCAAAGGAGTTAGCGAGCGCAATATAGAATTCGCTTCTTCCAAGAAGCAACGCAAGCGTTTTCAGAACGCTTGTGAGCGACGGGAAGAAGAGTGGCTCGTCAATGAGCGCTGAGGCGAGCTGCCATACGCCGAGCCACGCGAGCGCCGAGGCGAGAGCTATAAGCTTTTTACTGTGCCTTGTAATAAAACTGTTCATCGGGAAGCGTACCTCCGACAGCCGCTGGATTCTGCTCGTAGAGAGTTTCGAGATATTTTGAAAGGGTATTTTGCATAGCGTCGCCGCTAATAAAGGTAATGTTGCAGTAGGGGAGCGCCTTCTTCGCTACCGCCGCCTTCGCGACTATTCCGTAGCCTTCAATTAGCGCCGCCGCCTCATCTATGTTTGCGTTGACATATTCAGTAGAAGCTTTGTAGTCTGAAAGGAAGCTGCCGAACGCCTCGGCGTTCGCGTCTATAAAGTCGTTTCTCACGACAAGCACGCCCGTTACAAGCTCGTCGCCCGATGCCTTTCGCCACTCCTCTGTTAGGTCGAGCGCTATTCGGATTTTCTCGTTGCCCATTAGCACCGTGGTGACGTACGGCTGTGGAAGAAGGGCGATAGCGGAGGAATCCTCTGCGGTGAGGAGCGCCGCTATTTCGGTAGACTCCGATTTATATTCTATCGTAAGGTCGGTATCGGGGTCAATGCCGTTCCATAAAAGTATGCTGCGTAGAGCGTACTCGGGAGTAGTGCCCTTGCCCGTTGAGTAGACCGTTTTGCCCTTTAGGTCAGCAACAGAGCTTATAGTTTCGCCGTTTTCAACGATATAAAGCACGCCTAACGTGTTTATCGCCGCTACGCGAATTTTGCCCTCGGTTTTGTTGTAGAGAATTGAGGCGAGGTTCGCGGGAACCGCCGCGGCGTCTATTTCGCCACTAACTAAAAGCCCCGTTATCTCGTCCGCAGAGCCGTATATTTCGTTTTCTATGTTGTAGCCGAGAGTTCCCGCCTCGGCGTCACTAAGAAGCTTTACAAGCCCCATGGTGGTCGGTCCCTTTAGTGTGGCAAGACGTATTGTCGCCTTCTCCTCGGGCGCGGCGGGCTCGCTGGTTTTACCGCAGGCGGCAAAAACCGTAAGCGCAAGTATAAGCGTAAGCACTAAAGCAATTATTCTTTTCATTTTTATAATTCCTTTCGTTTGCATTTCCGTCTTTATTATAGTAATATAAGTATAAATGTATGTTGCCATAGCAACGAGCGGGTATGCTACTACTATTACGGAGGCGGTTATGAGCGAACAGGAACAGATAAATGTGCTTTTGGGAACAAGACTCTTCGGCGGAATAACCGAGACCGAAATCAGAGCCTTTCTCGCGTCGGCTGCGCTTCGCGTGAGGCGCTTCGCAAAAGGCGAGCGGATAATAAGCGAGGGCGAGATAAGCGACGAGGTCTTTGTGCTGCTTTCGGGCAGAGCGACGGGCGAGCGAAGCACGCGCGACGGGCGGACACTCATAGAAAACGAGATGTCGGCGGGTGACGTGTTCGGCGACCTGCTTTCAGGTGCGAGCGAAAAAAGTCCCGTGGACGTTACGGCGAACACAGAGTGCGAGCTGTTGTCATTCAAAATTGACAGCATACTTTTACCTGACAAGCAGCTAAGCGCGGCGAGAAGCCGTCTGCTTCGCAACCTGATACTTGTAATATCCGATAAGTATTTCGTCTTAAATAGGCGGGTGCGAATACTTGAGAGCAATTCCCTTCGCGAGCGTATCGCCATATATCTTTACGAGCTTTTCCGAAAGCACGGTAGTAGCTTTACCCTGCCGCACAGCCGAGAGGAGCAAGCGCGTTACCTCGCAAGCGACCGCAGCGCTCTTTCGCGCGAGCTTTCACGGATGAAGAGAGAGGGGTTAATAGACTATTCAAGGAATGAATTTACTATATTAAATTCAAAAGAGATTTCACGGCTCGCGACTGGCAGATAAGCCTATCGCGGGCATTTTCCTTCTTTTTCAAAAAAATCTCGCAAAACTACTTGACAAACAATATTATACGCCATATAATATTGTTTGTGATAGAGAAAAGGAGGTAGGGTATGTTTACAGTAAATACTGCGCTGCTCGACGCGTTTGTGCTTGCCGTGCTGTCCCGCGGAGACACCTACGGTTATGTGCTTACGCAAGCGGTGCGAAATAAAATTGACATTTCCGAGAGCACGCTTTACCCCGTACTCAGGCGGCTTCAAAAGGGAGAATACCTTGAAACCTACGACGAGCCGTATATGGGACGGATGAGGCGCTATTACAAGATAACAGATTCGGGTACAAAACAGCTTGAGACCTATAAAGCGGAATGGGAAGATTACAAAGAGAAGGTTGACAGCGTTCTTGAGGACGGGGAGGAAGACAGATGACAAAAGAAACATACTTTAAGAAGCTTAAGGAAAGCCTTTCGCCCATTCCTGAAGAGGAAAGGGAAGAAGCGATAAGCTTCTACAGAGAATACTTTGAGGACGCGGGTAATGATGAAGAGGCAATAAAAACCCTCGGCGCGCCCGCGAGACTCGGCGCTCAGATAGTTGCGGAATACGCGGCGGACTATCTTGAGGAAAAAGCGGCAAGAAAAAAGGAAGAACCCGAAGAGGAAGAGAAAAAGGAAGACGAGAAGAAGGAAACACTCGCGGCGAAGGAAAACCTTCCCGCCGAGAAGCCTCCCGTATCCTTTGCGGAGCTTACTCCCGCGGTTCCCGTCGGCACGGCGGCTCCCGGCATAGCAAGCCCCTATACAAAATCCGGCTTTGTCTCTGTAGCGAAGCCCGCGTCTTCAGCGGCGGCGGCTACGGCGCTTGCTCCCGCTGAGGCTCAAGCGAACGGCACGGTTACACCCTCGCCCTATGCGGGCGCGAAGCCCCAGAGCAGCACTAAGGCTATCTGGTACATAATTCTCGGTATATTTGCCCTTCCTGTTGGGCTTCCCGTTGCGATAGCGGCGCTTGCGATTATTATTACCGTCGTCGCCGTTTGCTTTGCGATTATTGTCGCGCTTATCGCGGTAATCTTTGCGCTCGGCGCGGCAGGCATTGGCTCGCTCTTTTTCGGCGCGACAAGTACCATGATGGGGGCGGGAGCGGTGCTTCTATCTATAGGCGGCGCGCTCATTTCGGCGGGACTTCTCCTGCTACTTCTGCCGCTCTTCGTTAAGCTTATCGTGTGGCTGGTTAACTCCGTCGGTAAGCTTGTTTCAAAAATATTCAACAAACTAAAGAAGGGGAAGGATAACAATGAGCAAAAGAACGACTAACACGCTACTTATTATAGGCGCGGTTATCTTAGTAATAGGACTTATTGTAGCGGGCTTCGGAATTATCCGCGGCGGCATTAACGCGGCAATAGACCGCTTCCACTACTATCAGGGCAAGGCGGAGGATATCAGTCCCGTTGTAATCGCCGACGGCGAGGGAACACAGATAGGTGAGCATTTCACCGAGGCAATAGCAGACGCAGAGATTGATGTTAAGGTAAAGGCCGCGAATATCAGCATAGTTAAGGACACCGAAACGTGGGTAGAGGCAAGCGGCTTTAGAGTCGGGCGCCTAAGCTGCGAAGTGGACGGCGACAGCATAAAGCTGAATGACAGCGATTTCGATAACGACTGGAGCTCGGTCAGCTTCTCGGCTACAGGTTCAATTAGAGAGACAATTGTAATTCACGTCAACGCCGACAGCATAAAAAGCCTTGACCTTACCCTCGGCGCCGCCGACCTTCGCGTAGACAACTTTAACGTAACGGACGAATTCAAGATACGCGCCGGCGCGGTCAATCTCGCCGTCAACGGCGGCTCGGCAGACGAGCTTAGCCTTGAAGTGGGCGCGGGAAACATAGTCTTCAATAACTATAAAGCAAATTACCTTAAAACAGAGCTTGGCGCGTCGGCTATGAGCTATGACGGCGAGGTAGGCAGCAAGACTAAGATTTCCGTTGGAACAGGCAGCGTAGAGCTGAACGTAGCAGGCAGTAAGGACGATTTCTATATCGAGTCTGACGTGGCGCTCGGCACCGTTAAAATTGATGGCAAACAGAGTGCGGGCATAGGTGAATTCGATTTCGGCAGCGAGTCAGCGCCGAAGGAGATGGAGCTTGAATGCGGTCTCGGAGTAATTGAGGTAAATTTAAAATAGCCCCCGAAAAAGAAAAGAGCTTCGGAATGATTTCCGAAGCTCTTTTTGTTTATTAGTCTATTTCCAAAGGTCTAACATCTCATTATAAAGGCCTAAATAGCTTTCCGCCGACTGGGTCCAGCTAAAGTCGCAGGAGAGCGCGCGCTTGACAAGCACCGCCCAATCCTTTGGATTTTCGTAAACAGCCTTGGCGCGAAGGCAGGCGTCTAACATATCGTGGGCGTTATAGCTTTTGAAGGTAAAGCCGTTGCCCGCGCCGTCGCCGCTGTCGGTAACGCTGTCCTTTAATCCGCCCGTTTCGCGTACTATCGGCAGAGTTCCGTAGCGAAGCGCTATCATCTGTGAAAGCCCGCACGGCTCGGATTTAGACGGCATTAGGAACATATCGGAGCCCGAATAAATCTTGCGGGCAAGCTCTGGGATAAAGCCTATCTTTACGCCGCACATATTCGGGTAGCGGTTCTGGAAATCGAGGAAACAGTTCTCGTACATATATTCGCCCGAGCCTAAAACCACTACCTTCATGCCGCCTAGGATAATATACTCGAGAACGTGCTTTACAAGGTCAATACCCTTGTGCGCGACGAGGCGCGAAACAATGCCGATAATAGGCGCGTCGTTGTTTTCAAGGTGGAAGGTTTCGTTAAGCGCTTTTTTGCAAGCCGCCTTGTTTTTGGGGGCTTCGAGCGAGTAGTTCGCGGCGATATACGGGTCTGTTTCGGGGTTGTAGGTGTCGGTGTCTATGCCGTTAAGAATACCGCAGAGCTTATACTGCTTGTCGCGGAGTATGCCGTCAAGCCCGTGCGCAAACCACGGGTCGAGTATCTCCTGCGCATAGGTGGGGCTTACGGTGTTCACCTTGTCCGAGCACTCTATCGCGCCCTTTAGGAAGTTAATGCAGCCGCCGTATTCAAGGTCGCTTGCATAGCCCTCGTCTAT
>CAYWJF010000038.1:0-7356 GCA_964458545.1 uncultured Oscillospiraceae bacterium
TAATTCTACCCGTTATCTTATAATACCCTTTTTCGTCACGAGTTGCAAGGTCTCCCGTATGAAGCCAGCCGTCTTTATCGATAGCCTGCGCAGTGGCCTCGGGCATATTGTAATAGCCGCGCATAATGTTGTATCCACGCGCAACAAATTCGCCCGCCGTGCCGTCTGGTAAATCCTTGCCCGTCTCGGGGTCTACTATCTTACATTCTATTCCCGGAAGAGAGCGCCCAACCGTTGAAACGCGCCGCTCAACGCTGTCGTCGGTGGTCGTCATTGTGCAAACGGGCGACGCCTCGGTCTGTCCGTAGGAGATGGTGATTTCAGTCATTCCCATCTCATCTATTACCTTGCGCATTACCTCAATAGGGCAGGGCGAACCCGCCATAATACCTGTTCGGAGATAGAACTTGTACTTTGAAAAGTCCTTATGCTCAAGCATAGCAATATACATTGTCGGAACGCCGTGAACAGCCGTGCACCTTTCATTTTGAAGAGCGTCCATAACCCACACGGGACGGAAGTAGTCGATAGGCACAATCGCGGTGTTATGGGTAAGCGCTGCCATCTGGGCGAGCACAAGCCCGAAGCAGTGAAAGAAGGGTACGGTTATGCAAAGTCTGTCCTTATCCGAAAGCTTCATACAGTCGCCTATACACCTGCCGTTATTTATTATATTTTTATGTGTAAGCATGACGCCCTTCGGGAAGCCCGTCGTGCCTGAGGTGTACTGCATATTAATTACGTCGTCGGGTGAAAGCGAAGCCTTTCTTCTATCAAGCTCTTCGTCAGAAATGGTGTTAGCTATGTCGTAGAAGCGCTTGAAGTTAAGCATTCCGGGCTTGTCGCCCTCGCCGCAGTAAACCACCGTTTCAAGGCGCGGAAGCTTAACGTCGCAAAGCTCGCCTATACGCGAGGTTTTGAGCGACGGACAAAGCTCGTTAACAATATCGGGATAGTAGGCGTCCTTGTAGCTTTCGCCCATTATAAGCATTTTGGTGTCTGACTGGCGAAGCAGATACTCAAGCTCGAACACCTTATAGGCAGTATTAACGGTAACAAGCACAGCGCCCGTCTTACCGCAAGCGTGAAGGGTCAATATCCATTCGGGAATATTGTTCGCCCATATAGCCACATGGTCGCCCTTCTCTACACCCATAGCGATAAACGCCTTCGCTATCGTGTCGCTTTCCTCGTCGAACTCGCGCCACGTTCTGCGGTAGTCGCGAAGGGTGTACTTTATCATCTCTTTGTCACCCATAGCCTCGGCAGCCTCGTGTAGCACCTGCCCGAGCGTCTTATTAATCAATTCCATTTCTGTTTCCCCCGAATACATAAATAAAAAGGCTTCGTCTTCTTTATAGAAGACGAAGCCTAAAGCTCCGCGGTACCACTTCAATTGGTGTTTTACACCCTGCTCAGTTCCGTCATTCAACGGACGGCTTAATAACGCAAAGCCACCTCGTTCCAACCTACTCGTTTCCTTTCAGCGGACCGCTCGCGGGTGAGTTCGGCTTTTTCCCTTTACCGTCTTTCAGCTTACGACGGCTCTCTGCAAAAGAAGAAAGCAACCTACTGTTCCCGTTCATCGCGTTTCAATTATTGAATGTATGATAACAACATTTAAGCGGTTTGTCAATAATTTATGCGGATATTCGTTCAAATTGACTATTATAGAGCTTTGCGTAAAAGCCGTTTTTAGCCATTAGCTCATCGTGGGTGCCCTGCTCGACAATATCACCCTCTACCATACATAGGATTAGGTCGGCGTTGCGTATGGTGGAAAGCCTATGCGCAATAACAAAGCTTGTTCTTCCCGCCGTGAGGTTATCCATAGCCTTTTGAATGAGTATTTCCGTTCTGGTGTCTACGGAGGAGGTCGCTTCGTCAAGAATAAGCACCCTTGAATTCGCGAGAATAGCCCGCGCAATAGTCAGAAGCTGCTTTTGTCCCTGCGAGATATTCGTCGCTTCCTCGTTGAGTATCATATTATAGCCGTCTGGGAGGGTGCGGATAAACTTGTCTATCTGCGCCGCCTTTGCCGCGGCGATAACCTCCTCATCGGTAGCGTTCAGTCGTCCGTAACGGATATTATCCATTATTGTACCATTGAAGAGCCAAGTATCCTGAAGCACCATACCGAATTCTCTGCGCAAATCCTCGCGGGTGAATTCGTCTATGTCGTGACCGTCGATAAATATATCGCCGCCAAGTATGTCGTGGAAGCGCATAATGAGCTTAACAAGCGTTGTTTTTCCCGCGCCTGTAGGACCGACTATCGCTATCTTCTGCCCGCTTTTTATATCGGCGCAGAAATCCTTGATAACAATGTTTTCCGGGTCATAGCCGAACCTTACGTGGTCGAAAACAATATTACCCTCTATCTCTATGCCGCCCTCGGTGTCCTTGCCGTCGCCTACGTTCACTGTAACCTTCGGCTCAATGACGCTCATCTCCTCCGCGTCGAGAAATTCAAAAACTCGTTCCGCCGCCGCGACGGTCATCTGTATCTGGTTTGAGATGTTAGCGACCTGTGTAATAGGCTGGTTAAAGTTTCTTACATAAACGATAAACGCCTGTATTCCGCCTATCGTCATCCTTCCGTTCGCGGTAAGCGCCGCGCCTACAAGACAGACAACAACATAGCAAAGGTTTCCGATGAAGCCCGTAATCGGCTGCATCATACCCGAGAGGAATTGTGCCTTCCATGTAGCGTTATAGAGCTTTTCGTTCTTTTCATTAAAAGCGTCTATTGACCGCTTCTCCGCTCCAAACGCCTTAATTACGGTATGTCCGCCGTACATCTCTTCAATCTGACCGTTTACCTCGCCTAAATAATCCTGCTGGTCTTTGAACTGCTTCTGCGAGCGCTTAACGATAGAAAGCACCGAAAGCAGAGAAACAGGCAGAGACACGAGCGCTATAAGGGTCATAAGCGGGCTAATTGATATCATCATAGCAAGCACGCCGATAATAGTAACCACTGAGGTGATTATCTGGGTGATATTTGACCCGAGGCTCTGGCTTATAGCGTCAACATCGTTTGTTATTCGCGAAAGTATATCGCCTTGAGAGGTAGTGTGGAAGTATCCGAGCGGAAGACGGTTAATCTTATGCTCTATCGCGGTTCTAAGATTATATGAAACCTTTGCGGACACTCCCGCGAGAATAAAGCTTTGAAAATAGCTGAACAAAGCGCTGACTACATAAAGTCCGAGCGTAAAGAGAAGCACCTTGCCAATATAGGCGAAATCAATTCCCTCGCCCGTGCCTGTAACTATATTGTTTATCCCCGTGACGAGCGCGTCGGTAGCCTTAGCCATAATCTTCGGTCCGATAATAGCAAAAACAGTTGAGCAAATCGCCGCTATAGCAACAATAATTATTACCGTTCTAAAGGGTTTGATATACGCGAAAAGCTTTTTTAGGCTTCCTTTAAAATCCTTTGCCTTTTCAACGGGCATCATACCGGGTCCGCCCGGACCACCGCCTCTCGGTCCCCTTACGGGGCGAGGCGCATTATTTGCCGCACTCATGCTAATTCCTCCTTTGAAAGCTGGGATTCCGCAATCTCGCGGTAGGTTTCGCAGGACTTTAGAAGCTCCCTGTGCGTTCCCTTCCCTACTATTCTTCCGTTATCCAACACAATTATCTGCTCCGCGTTCATTATTGTTCCCACACGCTGCGCGACAATAATAACGGTCGCTTCCTTCATCGTCTTTTCGAGCGCTCTTCTAAGGTTCGCGTCGGTTTTAAAGTCAAGCGCAGAAAAGCTGTCATCAAAGATATATACGGGAGCTTTTTTGACAAGCGCGCGGGCTATCGCAAGCCTTTGCTTCTGCCCGCCGCTGACGTTGCCGCCGCCCTGAGCTATCTCATGCTCGGTCTTCTCGTCAAGCTCGTCTACAAACTCGCTCGCCTGAGCTGTTTCTATTGCTTCGTCTATCTCGTCACTGTTCGCGTCCTCTTTGCCGTAACGGATATTGTCCGCTATCGTTCCGCTGAAGAGCACACCCTTTTGCGGCACAAAACCGATTGTTCCGCGAAGGTCTTCGGTGGTAATGTCTCGAATATCGGTTCCGTCTATGCTTATGCTTCCCTTAGTAACGTCATAAAACCGCATAATTAGATTTAAAACCGTGCTCTTTCCCGAACCAGTGGAACCGATTATTGCTGTGGTTTCTCCGGGTCTTGCCGTAAAGCTAACGTCGCTCAGCACATCCTCCGACGCGTTAGCGTAACGAAAGTCAACGTCCTTAAACTCAATAAGTCTCCCGCTTTTATCAGCGTTCTTTAGCTTCTTCGGGTTTTGTGGCTCTTTAACGGAGTAATCGGTATCAAGCACCTCGGCTATACGCCTCGCAGAAACCATAGCGCGCGGTACCATAATAAACATCATAGCGATAAACAAGAAGGACATTATTATGTGCATAGCATACTGCATAAACGCAAGCATATCGCCTATCTGAAGGGTTGACGCTTCTATAGCCTTTGCACCGAGCCATACTATAACTACGGTTAAGCCGTTCATAACAAGCATCATTACCGGCATAAGCAAAGCCATAGAGCGAAGAACAAAGCGGTTTGTATCGGCAAGGTCGGTGTTCGCCTTGTCGAACCGTTTTTCCTCATACTCCTCGTTGCCGAAAGCCCTTATTACCATCATACCCGAAAGATGCTCTCGGCTAACAAGGTTAAGTCTGTCTATTAGCTTTTGCAGTATATTGAACTTTGGCATTACTATCGAAATAAGAACAAGAATAACACCGAGAATCACTAAAACCGCTACAGCAATTACCCAGCTAAGCGAGGCGCTCTTCTTAAGCGCCATTATTACGCCGCCAATTCCCATTATCGGCGCAAAGCACATTATTCGCATCGACATGGTTGTTAACATCTGCACCTGCTGTACGTCGTTCGTGGTGCGGGTGATAAGCGACGCAGTGGAAAACTTATCAAACTCGTTATTGGTAAAGCCCTCAACCTTAGTGAACACCGAGCGTCGCATTGACATAGCAACACCTGAGCCCACGCGAGAGGAAAAGAAGGATACGCCTATAGAAAACGCCATACATAAAAGGGCTATACCTACCATCTCAAGCCCTACCTTGAAGATATAATCCCGCTGTATCTTCGCCGTGTCCATTCCAAGTTCGCCGTAGAAAAGCTTAGTCATTACGGCGCCTACCTGCGCGCCCATATACGAGGCGTTAGCGTCGGGAGAAGCGGTAGTGGTAACGACCCTTTGTGAAACGGGCAACTGCTCAAGCAGCGGAAGCATTTCGTATAGCTTCTCAAATTCCTCCTCGCTTATGCCGCCGCTTTCACTCATCGTCTCGCCGCTCTGCTGAGAAGCGGAGGACGAAACAAAGCCCAAAAAGTTTGAACAGGCTACGGCGTAAACGTCACCGACCTCGGTATAAGCTACGTCATCCTTAAGAATGTCATCTTTTAAAGAGAATACACCGTCAGTATGCGTATACGCGCCTTCAAATTCGCGCTTGTCTTCATCAGACAAAAAGAGCGTAATAAGCTTCATTCCGTTCTCGCTTATGCTTTTAGGCGATTTTTCCTCTACACCGCCTTGCTGTATTCCTACATTTACTATATTGCTCATTAGGTTAGGCAGATAAAGCTCGCACATAGCCTGCGAAAAGAGCAGTACTAAGCTTATAGCCACAATCAGAGCGTACGGCTTTACATGCTTGAAAAGATACTTCATAAACAATTCCCCTATTTCTCGAATTCTTCTTTTAGATTATCTCGCGACCTTGTCATAAGTCCGTAAAGGGTCTTTAGCTCCTCTTCAGTATAGCCCTTATACTTAACCTTAAGCATTTCGCTTATATATGCTCTCGATTCCGCCGCACAACGCGCACCTTCCTCGGTAAGCTTTATTAGCGTATTTCTTCCGTCGCTTTTGTCCTGACTTTTTTTCACAAGCCCCGCGCGCTCAAGGCGCGCCACCGAGACGGCGACGGTCGCCACGCTTACTCCGAGAAGCTTCGCTATGGCGCTCTGCGTTTCACCCTCGCGCTGCGCTATTACCGCGATTATCGGAAGCTGCCCCGGGTGCATCTTCCGTTTTCCACGGCACTCAAAGCCGCGCATTAAAAAGTAGCGGTGAATCTCGCGGTCAAGACGCTCGATTTCAAATTGATAATCCATTGTTTTTCACCTAAAATAATAGTTAGCCGACTAATTTTTAATCGACTAACTAATAATAGTATTTCCGCGCGTGAAAATCATTAACGGTCTGTTAACGTTTTCACAATAATCCGTTAAGGCAAATCGTCCTCGTTTTCGAGGTTGTGCCATACGCCCTGAATATCGTCATTATCTTCGAGTAGCTCGAGCAGAGTGCCCATCTTTTTGAGGTTATCCTCGCCTTCAAGCTTAACGTAGTTATCAGGAACATACTCTATTTCAGCGGAAACAAAGCTGTACTTTTTGTTTTCAAACGCCTCGCGAACCTCGCGAAGGTCTGCGGGGGAGGTGTAAATTTCAGCAACTCCGTCTTCAAAGGAGATATCGTCTGCGCCGCATTCAATACCGTCCTCCATTATTTTATCCTCGGAGAGCCCCTCCATATCTATAACGATTACACCCTTTTGCTGAAACATAAAGGAAACGCAACCGTTTGTACCGAGATTTCCGCCGTATTTATCGAAGTAATGGCGAACGTCAGCCGCCGTGCGGTTGCGGTTATCGGTCAGCGACTCTACTATTACGGCAACGCCCGCGGGACCGTAGCCCTCGTAGATTATCGTCTCGTAATCGGCTTTATCGCCGCCCTCGGCTTTCTTGATTATGCGTTCAATATTGTCTGTAGGCACGTTGTTTGCCTTAGCCTTCGCAATAACGTCGCGAAGCTTGCCGTTAGAGTTAGGGTCTGGTCCGCCCTCGCGGACGGCTACCATTATTTCGCGCCCCATCTTTGTGAAAATTTTAGCGCGCTGAGTATCGGTTTTTTCTTTCTTTCTTTTTATATTATTCCACTTGGAATGTCCGGACATAAATCTAACCCCTTTAATTTTTGTAACTAAATAAATATACCACTATATTGGCTTCTATGCAAATATTTTTACTGTGACAATAAGCAGTTTTGACTTTGTTTCCTATATTTTCTTTAATATTTCATTTCCACACGGCAACAATACTCTTGAAAGGTGGGAGAAAAAATGTCAACGAATAATAATTCCAACTCTAATTCAAACTCCAGCTCTAAACAGTCACAGAGCCGCAATTCAAGCTCAAATTCAAACAACAGTTCCAAGCAGTCTCAGAACCGTAATTCCAACTCAAATTCAAACTCGAATTCCAGTTCAAAGCAGTCTCAGAACAGAAATTCAAGCAATG
>CAYWJF010000038.1:7456-15471 GCA_964458545.1 uncultured Oscillospiraceae bacterium
AATTCAAACTCGAATTCCAGTTCAAAGCAGTCTCAGAACAGAAATTCAAGCAATGACTCTAAGCGATCACAGAGCCGCAATTCAAGTTCGAGTTCAAACAACAGTTCTAAGCAGTCTCAAAACAGGAACTCCAGCTCTCGCAACTCTTCGAGCACTACCGAAAAGCAGAACCAGAACAAATCCTCCAGAAACTGCAACTAAATCATTCGACAGTCGGGGAAATATTCCCGGCTGTTTCTTTTTCTGTATGGTTCGCCACCACCGCCGAGAACAGCTCATTAATTCGCGCGTTCTCGCCTATTAAGAACAAGTAGCCGAATAGCGCTTCAAAGGCGGTCGCCTCTCGGTAGGTTTTAGGCGCTACATTCCGAGGAGCGGTGACCTTGGAGGCGTTCTTGCCGCGTCTTACTATCGAGAGCTCGTCGCTTGTCAGTAGCGGCAGTATATGAGAAAGCGCCCTGCTTTGCGCCTCGGCGCAAACATAGCCCACCGCCATGCGGTGAAGCGCGTTAGGGTTAGTGTCAACGTTTCTCGTTATATGCTCCCGCACCAGCGTTTCAAAGACAGCGTCGCCCATAAAGGCGAGTTCTACGGCGTTCTTTTGCCGCGCTGTCTTCTCCTCCATAACGCTCTCCCCCTTAAACAACATAGTCAAATTGGAATTCTCCGATAAAAATAGTGTCGTCTTCTTTCACGCCCTTTTCAATAAGCGCGTCGATTATTCCAGCGTCTAAAAGAGCCGTTTGGAAATAGAGGAGAGAATCGTAGTCTTGAACGTTTGTCTGCATAAGAATTCTTTCAAGCCACGGCGCTTCAATTCTAAAGCCGTCCTCGCAAGGCTCTATCGTATAGCCCTTACCTATTTCGGGCAGCGGCTTTTCGTAGCTTTTTTCAAAGACGGTTATCGGCGGAAGCGACGAAAGTAACTCTGCGGTGGTTTTTATAAGAGTATCGGTGTTCTTCTTTGTCGCCGCGCTTATCGGAATATACCTATATCCCAGCGCTTCAACATGCTTTTTTAGCTTTTCCTCAAGCTCTGTACTCGGCGCAATATCCCCCTTATTTCCCGCTACAATCTGCGGACGGTCCTTAAGCTTTTTGTTAAAGGCGAAAAGCTCTGCATTTATCTTATCAAAGTCCTCGACGGGGTCGCGCCCCTCAATCCCAGAGATATCAACTACATGAATGAACATACGGCAACGCTCAACGTGGCGAAGGAAGTCGAAACCCAAGCCTATTCCCTTCGACGCGCCCTCAATTAGTCCCGGTATATCCGCCGCGACAAAGGAGCCGCCGCCGGGCGCCGCTACAACGCCCAACACGGGCGAAAGGGTCGTGAAGTGGTAGTTCGCTATCTTCGGCTTTGCGGCGCTTATTACAGATATAAGGGTAGACTTTCCGACATTCGGAAAGCCGATAAGCCCGACGTCAGCGATAAGCTTAAGCTCAAGTATTACGTCGTAAGCCTCCCCGTGGGTGCCAGTTTTCGCAAAGCGAGGTATCTGCCTTGTGGGTGTGGCGAAATGAGAGTTGCCGAAGCCGCCCTTACCGCCTTTACAGACGATAACAGGCTCGTCACCCGACATATCGGCAAGTACTCCGCCTGTTTCCGCCTCGCGTACTACCGTACCGCGCGGAACCTTAATAACGAGGTCCTCACCCGCCTTGCCCGAGCAGTTTTTGCCTGTGCCGTGCTCGCCGTCGCCCGCCTTGAATTTACGCCTATACTTAAAATCGAGCAGGGTGGAAAGGTTGTTGTCCACCATAAAAACTATGTTTCCTCCGCGCCCGCCGTCGCCGCCGTCGGGACCGCCCGCCGCCACATATTTTTCACGGTGAAACGCTACCGCGCCGTCGCCGCCGTTGCCCGCTTCAAGCCTAACCTTCGCTTTATCTACAAACATTCGCTTTACCTTTCAAAATAAACAAAAACCCGAGCATATTTGCCCGGGAATGTTGTTACTGTATTATGTTTACCTTCTTGCGGTCCTTGCCAAATCTTGTGAACTTGACCGTTCCGTCTGTGAGTGCAAACAACGTGTCGTCATTTCCTCTTCCGACATTTTCACCCGGGTGAATATGCGTTCCGCGCTGACGAACAAGAATATTGCCGGCTAAAACAGCCTGGCCATCCGCTTTTTTAACGCCGAGGCGCTTGGACTCGGAATCGCGTCCGTTTTTGGTTGAACCAACACCTTTTTTATGAGCCATTCTAATGCACCTCCGTATTATTAGCCGTTAATGGCGGTAATTTCGACCTTAGTAAACTGCTGACGGTGTCCCATTTTACGCTTGCTGTCCTTCTTGGAACGGTAGGTGAAAACGGTAACCTTCTTATTTTTTCCGTGCTTGATGATTTTTCCGGAGACTGTCGCTCCGCTTACCATGGGAGTTCCGATTTTCGTCGCGTCGCCGTCAATAACGGTAAGGACGTTGTCGAACTTTACGGTTTTTCCGGCTTCGGCATCGAGCTTTTCGACGTAGATAACGTCGCCCTTTGTTACACGATACTGCTTGCCGCCCGTTTCGATAACTGCGTACATAATTTACCTCGCTTATATTTTCAGACTCGCTGATGCAGGCGCCGATTAAACGAACTTTTAAGAGCCTGTTACACGCGGCTTAAATATATTACCACAAACACAAAATAGTGTCAATCTTTTTTATTTAGTCTATCTTCTTTAGGAATTTCTGCAAATCCTCGCGGTGACCGACGATAAGAACGCTGTCCTTAACGTTAAACTCGTAATCCGCGTCGTTCATAAGCTCAAGCTTTCCGTTTGTCCTCACGGCTATGATATTTACGCCGTATTTTGCCCTAAAGGATATCTCACGGACAGTCTTTCCCGCCCAATGCTTTTGAACGGGTATCTCGTACATTCCCACGTCGCCGCCTATTCCGACATAGTCGAGCGCGTTCTCAGCGGCATAACGCTCGGCAATGCGTATCGCCATATCTTTTTCGGGGTAAACGACCCTATCCGCACCGTTCTTTAAAAGGAATTTCGCGTGAATGTTATCGCTTGCCTTGCTTATAACCTCCTTCGCGCCAAGCTCCTTTAGCATACAGGTTATTTCAAGGCTGCTTTGAAAATCAACGCCGATACACACGAAGCAAACGTCAAAATTGCGAACTCCTACGTTCTTCAGCACCTCAGGCTCGGTGCAGTCCGCTATCTGAGCATTTCTCGCGTATGGCAGCGCCTTCTTAATGTTCTCCTCCTCCTTGTCTATTATCATAACCTCGTGACCGAGCGAGGAAAAATGCTTTGTAAGATACTCGCCGAAGCGTCCGATTCCTATTACAAGTATAGACCTCATTTTTTGCTTCCTTTCTAACCTATGTTAATGCGTTCTATTGGGTAAACGACAGGAGCGCTGCCGTTTTTATCGGTAAAAATAAGCGCGAAGGTAAGGCTTCCCACACGTCCGCAGAACATTAAGAGCGCGAGCACCAATCTTAGTAGCGGTCCGAGCATAGCGGTTACGCCCACACTTAAGCCCGCGGTTCCAACAGCGGAAAAGGTCTCGAAAAGCACGTCGCTTGTTTCAAGCGAGGGAAAATGGGCGCATATAAGTCCGCACGCCGCAAAGGCGAGGGTAACATTGATGGCTATAACGGAAAAAGCCCGTCTGAAAGCAGAATCCTCAAGCCTTCTTCCGAAGATATTAATCATTCTTTGGTTCTTAGCTGTCGCGATAACAGCGAGCGCAAGCACCGCTACCGAGGTGGTTTTCACTCCGCCCGCAGTAGAGCCCGGGCTTCCGCCGACAAACATAAGCACCGTTGTAAGAAGCTCTCCGAGCGGAGAAAGCGTGGCGTTATCTATTGTACTAAAGCCCGCCGTTCGCGGTGACACGCTACAGAAGAAGGAAGCTAAAACACGTCCGCCCGCGTCGAGGTCCTTAAAAGCGTAATTCGCCTCCGAAAAGAAAAACACAACCGTAGGAAACGCAATAAGTACCGCGGTAGTTATTAGCACCACCTTAGTATGAAGCGCGTACTTTCTGAAGTGCAGCTTATTCTCGCAAAGGTCGTCCCAAACGAAAAAGCCAATGCCGCCTATAATAATTAATGCCATTATCGTTATGTTGACGGAAATGTCGTCAGCGTAGTAAGCAAGCGAGCTGTTCTCCCCGAAGCGCCCCATAAGGTCGAAGCCCGCGTTGCAGAACGCCGAAATAGAATGGAATATTCCGTTATAGAGCGCCTGCCAAAAGCTCATATCCTTCATAAAGCGAAGGGTCAGAACAAGCGCGCCCGCTCCTTCAAAAATAAGGGTGCCTTTTATTATCCGTTTCGCCACCCTTACTATGCCGCCCAAGTGCATAGAGCTTATGCTTTCCGCCATAAGCGAGCGCTCGGACAAGCCTATCTTCTTGCGAAGAAAGACGGAAATGGCTATTACGACGGTCATAAACCCAAGCCCGCCGATTTGGATAAGTAGTAGTATAGTTATCTGACCGAAAAGCGTCCATTTCGCGTAGGTATCCGCTATAATCAGCCCCGTAACGCAGCTCGCCGAGGTGGAGGTAAAAAGAGCGTCAACGAAGCCCACCGATACGCCGTCACGGCTCGCGAACGGCAGCGACAGCAGCGCGGTACCAAGCATTATTAAAATAAAGAAGCCAAGCGCAATTAATGCGGGATAGCTTATCGCTCTTACCTTTTTCATAATTCCTCAACTATTAAATATATACATCCGAAGCACCGCGAGTATCTCGCGGAACCAATAGGTAATAAACACAAAAAACGGCGTACTGCTGGATAGCGGCGACGGCGTAAGCCCGTGCTCTCTTGCAAAGCGTCCCGCTCTATACTGGTGAAAGGCGTCCGACACAATAATAACGTCAGTATCTAAGCTCTCACGCTCAATTATTCTTGCGCTGTATCTGAGATTTTCGCTTGTGCTTTTCGCTTGGTTTTCTTTATATATTCTGTCAGCTTCAATTCCGCCGCTCAAAAGATACGTGTACATTACGTCCGCTTCGGCTGAGTCCTCGCCTCTCCCCTTCGCGCCTGTAACAATTACGGCACATTCGGGGTGTATTTCGAGATACTCAATCGCCGTATCAAGTCTTCTTTTTAGCATTTCGCTCGGTTTTCCGTCCTTCACCTGACAGCCGAGCACTATTACAGTTCCCGCGCTTTCGTCGGGCTTCTTTGAAATCTCCAAGGTCATAATCGCGGAAACTATAATGCAAACGATGACCGCGAAGATACAGCAGATTAGCAAAACCGTTTTTAACCACCTACACTTCTTTGTAAGTTTATCAAGCCAGCGCGGCGAAAAAAGCAGTATCCCGAGAACCGCGAAGAGCAGTGACGCAAGCGCACCCTCGCTGGCGCAACCGAAAAAAAGCGGCACGGCGGCGGCGAGAGACAGAACGAAGCAAAGTAACGCGAGTAACCTATTTATCTTCATATGTAATGAAGCTCCTGCTTCATATTATAAATTACGCCCGCGTCCGCCATTGAAACAGCGCCGTTTGTGCCAACTACAATATGGTCGCTTAGTTGAATATCTATCGTCGCTAGCGCCTTTAGTATCCTCTTTGTAGTCTCTATATCCTCAGCGGAGGGCGCGGCGAAGCCGTTTGGGTGGTTGTGCGTTACTATAACTGAAACCGCGCCGTGAGTTGTGGCGGCCTCTACTATTCTTCTTACCGATACCGATGCGGCGTTAACGCTTCCGTCGGATATCTTTACGCAGTTAATAAGCTTTAGCTTAACGTCAAAGCAAAGAAGATAGACGGTCTCGTTCTTTTCGCCTACAAAAAGAGATTTAACGTAATTCTTAACGTCGTCTGAGCTTGTGGCGATAAAGCCCTCCTTGCTCTTCTCTCTTTCATAGTAGCTGTAGGAGGCGAGAAAAAGCTTAAGAAGCGTAGCGGAATGCTCGCCCATCCCTTTTACCTTCGCAAGCTGACCCACGTCCGCTTCAAGCACCTTGTCGAAGCTTCCGAAGGTATCTATCAACCTATGAGCAAGCTCGTTCGTATCGCGTTTCGGAATGGCATAAAACAGCATAAGCTCCAGCGCGTTGTGGGGCTCAAAACCAGCAAGTCCGCTGTTTAAAAAGCGGCGCTTTGTTCGCTGTCTATGTCTTTCGTGCAAGCTTTCCGCCATAGAATTTCCGCTGCTCCTCAGCTTTACTTATTTATTTTAATATTATATACTATTTCCACTATAAATCAAATAAGCTGGTAAGAATGAAAGCCTTTACAATAACAAAAACCGATAATGGAATACGGCTGAACCGCTACCTTGAAAGGTGCGTACCCTCACTTTCAGGCGCGCTAATGTATAAATATCTGCGCCTTAAGCGGATAAAGGTGAACGGCAAGCGTTGCGACGCTTCTACTCGCCTTAACGAGGGCGACCTTGTCGAGCTTTACATTAACGACGAGTTTTTCCAAGCCGAGAAGAAATCTCCTGATTATATGCAAGCGTCAAGTAGTATAGAAATTATCTATGAGGACAAGAATATAGCGCTCATTAATAAGAGCGCGGGAATTGTCTGCCACTCGGATAACGCTGGAAACCGCGACTCGCTCGTCAACCGCTTTCTTCGCTATCTTACGGAAAAGGGCGAGTATACTCCTAACAGCGCCGTAGGCTTTACTCCTGCGCTTTGCAACCGTCTCGACCAAGGCACAAGCGGTATAGTTATCGCCGCAAAAAATGTCGAGGCACTTCGCGAAATAAACGATATAATCAAGAACCGTTATGTTGAGAAGAAGTATTTGGCGGTCTTGTGCGGAACGATAAAGAACGGTACCTATGAAGCGTTCCTTACCAAAAACGAAAAGGACAACAAGGTTAAGGTAACAAAGGGCATAGGCGCAGACTCGAAGAATATAACCACCTGCTTTGTCACGCTTAAAAGCAAAAACGGGCTGACCCTTTCAGAGGTAGGTCTTGTAACAGGCAGACCGCACCAGATACGCGCGCACGCCGCCTTTCTCGGCGCGCCCGTGCTCGGCGACCTAAAGTACGGAAACAGCGTGTTAAATAAAAAATACGCACTTACAAGACAGCTACTATGCGCTTACTGTCTCTCCTTTAATCTTCCGAGCAGTTACGGCGGTATTCTCAAATATCTCGACAACAAACAGTTCAAATTAGATAACGTACCGTTTGAAAAAGAATACTTCTAATATTAAAAACGTCCGCGCCTTTATAGCGCGGACGTTTTATTACGGATAAATCTCTTATGCAAACTCAAAGCCGCTAAAAGAAGGACAGCTGACTCGATTTCGGAAGGCTTCCCAAAGCACCAAGCTTTTCAAGGGTATCGAGTAACGAAGGGGTTATGCCGGGCTCGCTTAGCATCTCCTCGGCGGAAACATAATCTTTCTTTCTCGCCGCGTCAAACACCGCGCGCGCGGCGTTCTCGCCTATTCCCTTTGCGGACACGAACGGCAGCCGCAGCTTTCCGTCCTCCACAAGGAACTGCGTCGCGTCTGATTTTTTTATATCTATCGGAAGAAATTCGTAGCCACGGCTTACCATCTCACATATCATCTGTAGCGCGACATAGGTATCCTCGTCCTTTGCCGTACGCCTCGCTTCGTCGCGCAGCAACGCCTTCATTTCTGAAAGCCGCTTCTTCGCTACCGTCTTGCCGCCGAGCGCCGCGTCAATATCAATATCACTTCCGCGCACGGTAAAGTAGGTGGAATAAAACTCAATAGGATAGTAAAGCTTGTACCACGCGAGCCTTACCGCTGAGGTAACGTACGCTACGGCATGCGCCTTCGGGAACATATACTTTATCTTTTTGCAGCTTTCTATGTACCAGTTAGGCACGTTGTTATCCTTTAGCGCCTGCATATGCTGCTCGGTATGCTTCGCGATAAACTTACCCTTACGGGTAATCTCCATTATTTGAAAAGCTATGTCGTTCGGTACGCCCATTTTAATAAGCTCAACCATAATGCTGTCACGCGTACCGATAACCTCTTTGATTGTACAAGTGCCGTTCGCGATAAGCTCCTGCGCGTTATTTGCC
>CAYWJF010000039.1:0-14864 GCA_964458545.1 uncultured Oscillospiraceae bacterium
TAAGAGCCGCATAGACTAAGAAAAAGAAAGGAACAAGAAATTGTTCCTTTTTATTTTTTCTTTATGTATTTTACGTTTTATGGTATACTTGGTAAGGTGATGAATTTTGGAAAAAGATAAAAAGACAACCGTTGTTGAATCGGTTTACGAATGGCTTGATTCCTTCGTTTTTGCCCTTATTGCGGTTATGCTGTTATTTACCTTCGCGCTTAAGTCCTATGTTGTGGACGGTGTTTCAATGTATCCCACAATAGAAGATGGAAGCCGTGTTTTTGCGTACAGCTTTTTCTACAAGCCAAAATCGGGCGACATAGTTATAATTGACGAGAACAACGGATACGGAGCGCCGCTTGTAAAGCGTATGGTAGCTACGAGCGGACAGACGATTGATTACGACAGAAGCAGCTATGAAATAATGGTTGACGGTCAAGCGCTCAGCAGTCCCGTAGAACCGAGCGAGGACAATATATTAGGTGATACAGCTTTTCCGATAACAGTACCCGACGGGTATGTATTCGTTATGGGAGACAATCGTGACGAGTCGTACGACAGCCGTTTTTCGGGTATAGGCTTTATTGATGAGCGCAGCGTTCTTGGAAAAGAAATATTTGAGATAAAGCAGCGGTGAACTAATGGAAAAGGTAACAAATATTCAATGGTTTCCCGGACATATGATGAAAACGCTTCGTATGATAGAAGCGAGTTTAAAAGAGGTTGACGTTATAATTGAGCTACTTGATGCAAGAATACCCGCGTCAAGTAAGAATCCTGAGCTTGCGGAGCTTACGTCGCGTAAGCCGCGGCTATTGCTTTTAAATAAAAGCGACCTTGCGGACGCGGGTGCCACAGCGCGCTGGATAGCATATTATAAAAACAACGGTTACGGCGCCGTGGCGGTTTCAAGCAAGGAGCAGAAGCTTAGAAAGCTTTGCGTAGAGGCCTGCTCTTCGCTCGTTAAGGAAAAGCTTGAGCGGCAAAGCGAACGCGGAGCTGTTAAAACCAAGCTTCGCGCTATGGTAGTGGGCATACCTAATGTAGGGAAATCGACCTTTATTAATAATATTTCTGGTAAAGCATCCACGAAAACCGAGGACAGACCCGGCGTTACCCGAGGAAAGCAATGGATATCCCTGCCTGAAATAGAGCTGTTGGATATGCCGGGAGTTCTGTGGCGAAAGTTTGAGGATATGAATTCGGCGCTTAAACTTAGCTTTACGGGCGCTATTAAGGACGACGTGCTTGACGTTGAGGAGATTGCCTGCTGTCTACTCGGAGAACTGAAAGACAGATATTTTATCAGGTTGTCGGAAAGATATAAGCTTACCAAAGAAGAAATGCCTGAAAAGAATTATGAGCTTTTGGAGCAAATTGCGAAGAAGCGCGGAATGCTTATTTCAAAGGGCGAATACGATACTCTTCGCGCGGCAAATATGCTGCTTGATGAGCTTCGCGGTGGAAAGCTCGGAAGAATAACCTTTGAGGAGCCGAATGAATGATACATGAGGAGCTTTATTCCTTTGATAACGAAATGCGGAAAGAGTACGGCGTAATCTGCGGCATTGACGAAGCGGGACGCGGACCGCTCGCGGGTCCTGTCAGCTGTGCGGCGGTGATACTTGACGAAGCCGACCGCTTCGATTGGCTTACTGACTCAAAGAAGGTGAGCGAGGCTCGGCGTGAGACGCTCTATGAGGACATTATTAAGAAGGCAAAAGCTTACTCGGTAGTTTTGATTGATAACGAAACCATAGACAGAATAAATATTCTCGAAGCGGCAATGCTCGGAATGAAAAGAGCGGCTGAACAGCTTGAGATTAAGCCGAACGCCGCGCTTGTTGACGGAAATAAAGCGCCCGAAACGGAGATAGTATGTGAAACCGTTGTAAAGGGCGATTCTAAATCAGCCTCTATCGCGGCGGCTTCAATTCTTGCGAAGGTTACCCGTGACCGCTATATGAGAGAATTAGATGAAAAATATCCCGAATATGGCTTCGCTAAGCATAAGGGGTACCCGACAAAGGACCACTACAAGGCGATTGAAGAGCACGGAATAACCGAGCACCACCGAAGGTCATTTTTAAAGGGCTTGTTAAATGAAGATAGGTGAAAAGGGCGAAACCATAGCGGCGAAGAGTTTAAAAAGTAAAGGCTATGAGATAGTTGACACTAATTTTTCCTGCCGCTTCGGTGAAATAGATATCGTTGCGAAAAACAGGGAATTTATCGTTTTCGTTGAGGTTAAAACAAGAGGAAAGAACCCGATTGTAGGGGCGCTTGAAAGCGTAGACTATAATAAACGCCGTCGGCTTACAGCGGCGGCGAATATATATTTAAAGAAATTCCCCTGCGAGCTACAGCCGCGCTTCGACGTAATGGCGGTTGAGCACGATAATGGGGTATACACCGTAACCGAACATATTGAGAATGCGTTTTAGTTATGAGATTTTTTGACCTGCACTGCGACACCGTATATGAAGCCGCCAACCGAAGCATGAGCGTCTATGACAACGACCTTCAAGTTTCGGTCAAAAAGGCGTGCAAAATTGAGGATTGGCGCCAGTGCTTTGCTATGTTTATCCGCGACGGACTTCGCGGAGAAGCGGCGTACGACGAATACAAGCGCCTACGAGACAACTTTTACAAACAAAGGGAAACGATTGTCTCACGGCTTAAATGCGAGGAGAACGGCAAATACACGTCAGAGGGCGGAAATAAAGCCTTCAGCGCAGTATTAACCGTAGAAAACGCCTCCGCTTTAGGCGGAAGACAAGAGCACATCTATGCAATGCATAAGGACGGAGTTCGTATGATAGGGCTAACGTGGAACGCCGAAAACGAGCTTGCGTCGGGCTCTGCTTGCTCGGGTGGGTTAAAGCCCTTCGGTATTTCAGCGATTGAGGAAATGCACCGCTGCGGTATAGCTGTTGACGTATCACACCTCTGTGACGAAAGCTTGAACGAGCTTTTGAGCCGCTTTGATTTTCCTATAGCCGCGAGCCACTCTAATCTTCGTTCTGTCTGCGACAATAGGCGTAACCTTACAGACGAACAATTCAAAGAAATTGCCAAAAGAGGCGGTATAGTCGGGCTTAACCTTCATTCGCCGTTTATTTCTGAAGGTGAAGCGGCGCTTTATGACCTGCTGTGCCACGTTGACCGTATGCTTTCCTTGGGCGGCGAGAAATGCGTCGCCTTCGGCTCGGATTTCGACGGAGGAGCGCCGCCTGAATTCTGCAAGGACATTTCTTATATTCCGTGGCTTTACGATAGCTTTACCTCACGTTTCGGTGAGGAGCAGACGGATAGAATATTCTTTGAAAACGCATACACATTTTTTGAAAATCAACGGAGAAGCTGATGTCTTTATTTGTTATAGGTGACCTTCATTTTTCGCTTGCGACAGAAAAACCTATGGATATCTTCGCGGGCTGGGGTAATTATTTCGAACGACTTGTGGACAATTGGCAAAGCCGAGTTAAGGCAGAAGATACGGTTATAATTCCGGGCGACGTCTCTTGGGCTATGAGCCTTTCAGAGGCTTTTTCGGATTTCGACTGTATTAATAAGCTAAACGGAAACAAGATTATACTTAAGGGAAACCACGACTACTGGTGGACGACAAGAAGAAAGCTGGACAGCTGGCTAAAAGAAAACTCATTCAATTCAATAAGAATTCTTCACAATGATTCCTATGTTGTTGAAGATATAGGAATATGCGGCACAAGAAGCTGGTTCTTTGACGAAAACGAGGCGAAGGACGATAGGGTATATCAAAGGGAGCTCGGACGTCTTGAAGCGTCGATAAAATCCCTTAAGGGTAGTAAGACTGTAGAGAACATAGCCTTTCTTCACTATCCGCCGATATATAAGAATTCCTGCTGTGAGGATATAGTGGCGCTTTTAAAAGAAAACGGAATTAAGCGCTGCTATTACGCTCATGTTCACGGCGAGAGCATAGCCTATGCTTATAACGGAGTGTACGACGGCGTTGAATTTAGGCTGGTATCCGCCGATTATTTGAGTTTCGAGCCATATATTATTAAATAAATATAGATTATTAATTAAGTTTATGATAAAATAATAAAGATTTAATTTTGGAGGAACGACAAAATGGCACTTACTGAACAGAAGAAAACAGACGATGGAAAATACGAGCTTCACGTATCGATAGATGCGGCTGACTTTATTAAGGCGGTCGAGAAGGTATACCACCGTGAAAACAAGAAGATTTCCATTCCCGGCTTTAGAAAGGGAAAGGCTCCGCGCGCGATAATTGAGAGAATGTACGGCGAGAGCTTTTTTTATGAGGACGCACTTAACGAGCTACTTCCTGACGAGTTTGATAAGGCTTTAGATGAAGCGAAGCTTGAAACGGTCGGACGTCCCGACGTTGAAGTTGAAGAGGTAGGCAAGGATAAGGGCGCAAAGATTAAGTTTATCGTAACCCTTCGTCCCGAGCTGAAGGTTAAAAAATATAAGGGTATAGAGGCGGTTAAGAAGGTCAATACTGTTGAGGACTCTGACGTAGAGAGCGAGCTTAACGCGCTTCGCGAAAAGGGCAGCCGTATTGTTGACGTAGACGACCGCGCGGCAGAAAACGGCGATATCGCAACAATAGATTTTGAAGGCTTCAAGGACGGCGTTGCTTTCCCCGGCGGCAAGGGCGAAAAGTACGAACTTACCTTAGGCTCTGGTCAGTTTATCCCGGGCTTTGAAGAAAAGGTTGTCGGACACAAACCCGGTGACGAGTTTGATATTAACGTAACCTTCCCTGAGGAATACGGCGCAGAGGACCTTGCGGGTAAAGCCGTTGTATTCAAAATAAAGCTTCATGAGCTTAAGAAAAAAGAGCTTCCCGAGGTTGACGACGAGTTCGCCAAGGACGTCAGCGAGTTTGATACCCTCGAAGAGCTTAAGAAGAGCATAGTCGAGCGCCTTACAAAGAATAACGAAGATATGGCTGACCACGAGGTCGAGGATGATATCGTTGATGTTATGACCGAGACGCTTGAGGGCGACATTCCCGAAATAATGATTGAAGAGCGAATTGACGAGATGGTACGCGACTTTGAGTATCGCTTACAGTCTCAGGGAATGAACGTTAAAACCTATCTCCAGTACACGGGAATGAATGAAGAGGATTTCCGCAAGACCTTTAAAGAGCCGTCGGAAAAGTTCGTTAAAACCCGCCTTGCGCTTGAGTCTGTAGTTCGTGCAGAGAAGCTCGAGGTTACTAAGGAAGAGATAGAAAAAGAGTTCCAGCGCCTTGCAGACGTTTACAAGATGGAGGTCGAAAAGATTAAATCCTTTATCCCCGAAAAGGAGATGATTAAAGACCTTTCCGTCAATAAGGCGATTGATTTCGTAAAGGAAAACGCTAAGATTACCGTAGAAAAGGTAAAGAAGGCGGCGAAGAACGCTGAGGAGAAGGCAACGGCAAAGAAGACGGCGAAGAAAACAACTAAAAAAGATACCGCCGAAGCCGAATAAGGGCAACTACATAAATTAGTTTTGGAGGTTATATTATGAGTTTAGTACCGATGGTTATAGAGCAGACGAACAGAGGAGAGCGTTCTTACGACATTTTTTCTCGTTTGCTTAATGACCGTATAGTAATTCTGTCCGAGGAGATAAACGATACAACGGCGAGCCTTATTGTTGCTCAGCTTTTATATCTTGAAGGACAGGATCCAGCTAAGGATATAAGCCTTTATATCAATAGCCCCGGCGGCTCAATAACCTCCGGAATGGCGATATTCGACACTATGAACTATATAAAATGCGATGTTTCCACAATCTGCGTGGGTATGGCGGCGTCAATGGCGGCGTTTCTGCTTGCCGCAGGACAGAAGGGTAAGCGTTACGCTCTGCCGAACAGCGAAATTATGATTCATCAGCCCTTAGGCGGAATGCAGGGACAGGCGACAGATATAAAGATACACGCCGACCGCATTATAGCAATAAAGAAAAAGATGAATGAGCTGCTGTCCGATATGACGGGTCAACCGCTTGACGTTATTGAGCGCGACACCGACAGAGATAACTTCTTAACCGCGCAACAGGCTAAGGAATACGGTTTAGTAGACGACGTATTTATTAAAAGATAAGAATTGTGAGCGTTAAATGGCAGGAAATAAAAAGATAATGCGCTGCGCGTTCTGCGGCAAAACGCAGGACGAGGTGGAGAGAATGCTCGTAGGACCCAATATTCATATCTGCAACGAGTGCGTAATGCTTTGCTATTCTCTTCTTGAGGACGACGGCGCGGTAGGCGAGGCGCGAAAGAGCCAGCCGCAGCAAAAGGGCACGGGTAACTTCGTGGAAACGAAGAAACGCGCGCTTCTTCGTCCGAAGGAGATAAAGCAGATACTTGACCAGTATGTTATTGGGCAAGACGAGGCGAAGATTGTTCTTTCCGTCGCGGTATATAACCATTACAAAAGAATAGCGAATAATGAGATAGGGGACGACGTAGAGCTTCAAAAGAGCAATATTCTCCTTCTCGGTCCGTCGGGTATAGGCAAAACCTATCTTGCTCAGACGCTCGCGAAATCGCTTAACGTTCCCTTTGCAATAACTGACGCTACCACGTTAACCGAGGCGGGATATGTCGGCGAGGACGTTGAAAATATACTTCTTAAGCTAATTCAAGCCGCAGACTTCAATATTGAGGAAGCGCAGCACGGAATTATCTATATAGACGAGATAGATAAAATTACGCGAAAAAGCGAGAACCCCTCAATTACCCGCGACGTAGGCGGCGAGGGTGTTCAGCAGGCGCTTTTGAAGATTATTGAGGGTACGCAGGCGAATGTTCCACCCGGCGGCGGCAGAAAGCACCCTCATCAAGAATTTATTCAGATTGATACGACAAACATACTTTTTATCTGCGGCGGCGCGTTTGACGGAATTAATAAGATTATTGAGCAGCGCGTAGCGTCTTCCGCTCTCGGCTTCGGCGCGAATATAACCGAAAAGGGCGACAAGAGCGACCAAGCGGTAATGAAGCAGGTGACAAGTCAGGATATAGTAAAGTTCGGTATTATCCCAGAGCTTGTCGGGCGTATACCCGTTATTTCGGTGCTCGACTCCCTTGACGAGGATATGCTCGTCAGAATACTCATGGAGCCGAAAAACGCCATAGTAAAGCAGTATCAGCGCATACTTGAGATGGATGGAATAAAGCTTGAGTTCACCGAAGAAGCGCTTCGCGAGATAGCGAAGAAGGCTATAGAACGCAAGAGCGGCGCTCGCGGTCTTCGCGCGATAATGGAGGACCTGCTTATCCCCATAATGTATGACGTTTCTTCCCGCAAGGACGTGGATAAGATTATTATCGACGACGACAGCGTTAAAAACGGCGCGCCTAAGCTAAAACTGAAGTAAAGAAAAGGGAAGTTATTGGCTTCCCTTTTTTAATTGCAATTATTACTGTAATATTTTATAATAACGATACTTATAATTATCCGAGGTAAAGTAATGACAGCAAAGGTAACCCTAAAATCTGATAATATGCTCACCGTTCCTGTGGTAGCAATGCGCGGCACGGTGCTTTTTCCCGATACGGTAAATCATTTTGACGTGGGCAGAAAAAAGTCTATTCTTGCAATTGAGCACGCTATGAAAACCCGTACTCCCGTATTTTTGATAGCTCAACGTGAAACTGCGGTAGAGGAGCCGTCTAAGGACGACCTGTACCGCTACGGCGTTATGGCAAACGTTCAGCAGGTATTACGGCTTGCGGACAACTACATAAAAGTAATTGTTGAATGCCGCTACCGCGCAAGGCTCATAGAATTCCACGACAACGAGGAAAAGTATTATACCGCGACGGTAATGCGCTCAAACGTTCGTCCGCTTAAAGAGATGGAGCTTGACGGCGCTGACGCTATGGTGCGCGCAATTCGCGACCAGCTCGACGAATATATCGAGTACTTTCCGCGCCTTGCTAACGATATAGTTCTTGAGGGCTTTTCGGAGCGCGACCCCGCTAAGCTTGCTGAGTATCTCGCGCATAACCTTAACTTGGATTTTGCCATAAAGCAGGATATTCTCGAAGAATCAAACGCTATGAAACGTCTTATTCGTCTTTATAACGCGCTTATTAAAGAGAATAACATACTGAATATTGAACGCGATATTACAAACAAGGTTCAGGAATCTATCGACCAAAACCAGCGCGAGTATTATCTTCGCGAGCAAATTAAGGTTATTTCTGACGAGCTCGGAGAGGGCGGTGACACCGTTACCGAAGCGGAGGAATACCGCAAACGCATAAAGGAGCTGCCGCTTGAGTCTGCGTATATTAAGAAGCTTATGAAGGAGGTCGAACGTCTCGTTCAAACGCCGAGCAACTCGCAGGAGGCGGCGGTAATTCGCACCTATCTTGATACCGTGGTAGAGCTTCCATGGAACGTGTTCACCAAAGACAGCTATAACTTAAAGAACGCTCAGCGTATCCTTGACTGCGACCATTACGGGCTTACTAAGGTAAAGGAACGAATAGTTGAGTATTTAGCGGTAAGAAGCCTTACCGAAAATATGAACAGCCAGATTATCTGTCTTGTCGGTCCTCCCGGAGTTGGAAAGACCTCAATAGCGCGTTCAATAGCGGAATGTATGAAGCGAAAGTTCGTAAGAATGTCACTCGGCGGCGTTCGTGACGAAAGCGAAATACGCGGTCACCGACGCACCTATGTCGGCTCAATGCCGGGACGTATAATAAACGCAATAGACCACGCGGGAAGCGCAAACCCGCTTATCCTTCTTGACGAAATAGATAAGCTCGGCAACGATTACCGCGGCGACCCCGCGTCGGCTTTACTTGAGGTGCTTGACCCAGAACAGAACAATTCCTTCCGTGACCATTTCCTTGACCTGCCCTTTGATTTAAGTAAGGTTCTGTTTATTACTACGGCTAATGACCCTTCGTCCATACCCGCGCCGCTTTACGACCGTATGGACGTAATAGAGCTTTCAAGCTACACAAGGGTAGAAAAGCTAAAGATAGCAAAGCTGCACCTTGTTAAGAAGCAGCTTTTACGCCACGGCTTAAGCAAGGAACAGTTCTCAATAACCGACAAAGCTATGTTTGAGCTGATAGACGATTATACCCGCGAGGCGGGAGTTCGCAACCTTGAAAGAAGTATTGCGAAGCTTATTAGAAAGTCGGCGAGAATGATTGTAGAAGGCGAAACCGATGCTGTAAAGGTAGATAACATTACACTCGAAAAACTGCTCGGTCCCCCCATGAATAGAGGCAGTATTGCAAGCCACAAGGAAGAAACGGGCATTGTAAACGGTCTTGCGTGGACCTCGGTAGGCGGCGAGGTTATGCCGATAGAAACTACCGTTGTAAACGGCAGCGGTAAGCTTGAGATAACGGGCAGTCTGGGCGACGTAATGAAGGAATCGGCAAAGCTTGCTATTACATTTATTAGAACACTTCCCGAAAGCTACGGTGTACCGTCTGAGCTTCTTTCAAAATACGATATTCATATTCATGCGCCCGAGGGTGCGGTACCTAAGGACGGTCCGTCCGCCGGCGTAACGCTTTGCGTTTCGCTTCTTTCGGCGGTTTGCGGTATTTCTGTAAAGAAAAATATTGCAATGACGGGCGAGATAACGCTTAAAGGACGGGTTATTCCGATAGGCGGGCTAAAGGAAAAGCTTATAGCCGCATATAAGGAAAAACTCGACACGGTAATTATACCTAAGGATAACCTTTGCGACCTCGCTGAAATTGACGAGGGCATTGTAAACGGCTTAAAGATTATTCCTGTTGATAATGTCCGCGAGGTGCTTGAGCACGCGCTTATCTTTAAAAGTGAAAAACGCAAGCTTAGGCGCGAAGCTAAGGCTACTCGCGAAGTAGCCTCGGCAATGATATGAGGTAATATGAACTTTTTAAAAGCAGAATTTCTATCTTCATACGGGCTTGCTTCACAGCTTCCGCCTTCAAAAGGCGCGGAGGTTGTCTTTTGCGGTCGCTCGAACGTGGGAAAATCTTCGTTAATTAATAAACTCTGCAACAGAAAATCATTAGCTCGTGTAAGCTCTACGCCCGGGAAAACCACTACGGTAAATATGTTCTCGGCAGGTGAGGGAGAATACCTTGTTGACCTTCCCGGCTACGGCTACGCTCAGCGCTCGGAAAGCGAGAAGAAACGTTGGGCGGCGCTTATGGAGCATTTCTTCAATTCGGGTAGAGATATTAGGCTTGCCGTGCAACTCCTTGATATGCGCCATAAACCTTCTAACGAGGATTTCGATATGCTAGGTTTTCTGTTTCATAGCGGCATACCGACAGTAGCCGTACTGACAAAGTCGGATAAACTAAACAAAACGGAGTACAAGACTAACCTTGAAAGCTTCGGCGAATGGCTTAAGTCCTATGGTCCACGGGATATTATTCCGTTTACCGTTAACTCAAACGAATGCGCTGAGGCGCTAAGAGACAGAATAAACGAATTGTTAGGGGAATAGAAATGTATACTTCAAACTGCCTTTCCGTGAACGAAGCGGGACACCTTGCAATAGACGGCGCAGATACCGTTTTGCTCGCTGAGCGTTTCGGAACGCCGCTATATGTTTTAAGCGAAAATGAGATAAACGCTAACTGCAAAAGCTTTACCGAGGCGCTAAAGCGAAATTACGGCGATAGGGCAATGGCTTACTATGCGAGTAAGGCGCTCAACTGTAAAGAGATGCTTCGAATCGTTGACCGCGAGGGAATGGGCGTAGACGTGGTTTCGGGCGGAGAGCTATTTACGGCGCGTGCTGTCGGCTTTCCCGCCGAAAAGATAATTCTTCACGGAAACAACGTTACCCCCGCGGAGCTTACGGAAGCGGTGGATTACGGCGTGGGTACTATAGTTGTCGATAACATCTTTGAGCTTGAGCTTTTAAACGGTATATGTGAGGCGAAGGGTAAAACTCAGGAGATTATGCTGCGTATTAAGCCGGGCGTTGAAGCCCACACGCATAAATACGTTATGACGGGCAGTATAGACAGCAAATTCGGCTTTGCTCTTGAAAACGGCGAGGCTGACGAGGCGGTAAAAACAGCACTCACCCATAAGAATTTATTGCTTAAGGGGCTTCATTGTCATATTGGCTCGCAGATATTTGAAAGCGAGCCCTTCTGCGAGGCGGAGAGGATAATGCTCCGTTTCCTTAACAAAGCGAACAAAGAGTACGGCGCGAAGATAACAAAGCTGAATCTCGGCGGCGGCTTCGGAATTAAATATGTTGACAGCGATATGTTTTCGCCCGTTTCCGATATGATTAATACCGTGGCTGAGGTAATAAAAAGCGAATGCGAAGCGCTTGGAATAGAGCTGCCTTACGTTATTATGGAGCCGGGCAGAGGAATAGTGGGCTCGGCTGGAATTACGCTATATACCGTCGGCGGAATTAAAAATATTGAGGGTGTCAGAACCTATGTATCTATCGACGGCGGAATGACGGACAATCCGCGCTATGCTCTTTACGGAAGCGAGTATACCGCGCTTATCGCTAATAAGGCGGCTAAAAAAGCCGATATGAAGGTGACGATAGCGGGGAAATGCTGTGAGAGCGGCGACCTTATACAAGAGAACACATATATTCAAAGCTGCGCGGTGGGCGATGTTATGGCTGTGCTTTCCACGGGCGCGTATAACTATTCGATGGCGTCGAACTATAACAGAATACCACGGCCCGAAATGGTGCTTATTAGAAACGGCGAGCCCCAAACGATAATTAAGCGTGAAAGCTACGAGGATATAGTAAGAAACGATATTTAGGTATTTACTTTCCTACTTTCGTGTGTTAAACTGTAAAAGCGTTATGAGGAGGTCATTTCTATGGATGCTAAATTAAAATCAGACGAGCTGGACGAGCTGTTTGAGGCTATACTTGCGCTTAAGGATATTGACGAGTGCTACGACTTTTTCGACGATTTATGCACCCGCCCCGAGCTTAAGGCGCTTTCTCAGCGTTACCATGTAGCGAAGCTTTTGCTTAATAAAACGGTATACAGCGAAATTGTTAAGGAAACGGGTGCCTCTACGGCTACAATAAGCCGTGTTAACCGCTCGTTAAGCTTTGGAAACGACGGCTACATAACTATTCTTAAGCGGTTGGACAAGTATGCAAAGTAGCTACAGCGCGCTTTCGCAGATATATGACAGATACACGACAAATGTCGATTACAAGCGTTACGCAAAGCTAATTGACAAGGAATTAAAGCTTAATAAAATTAAAGGAATTGTGCTGGATGCCGGCTGCGGTACCGGCACTATGACTTTATTATTGCAAAAACAAGGCTACGATATGATAGGCGCGGATATAAGCGAGGATATGCTTGCCGTAGCGAGCGAGAAAGCGCGCGAGAAGAAGCTTAATATACCGTTTCTCTGCCAAGACCTTACGAGGCTCGACCTTTTCGGTACTGTACGTGCGGTTGTGTGCACTCTCGATACGATTAATCATATTGAAAGTCTGTCGCAGATAGAAAAGGCGTTTTCTAGATTCTCTCTTTTTACAGAAGAGAACGGAATGCTAATCTTTGATATGAACACCAGCTATAAGCATAGGGAAATTTTAGCCGATAACGCCTTTGTGTTCGATGACGGCGAGTATATGCTTGTTTGGCAGAACGAATACGAGAAAAAGAAACGAAGAGTAAAAATAACAACCGACCTCTTTGTCTTGTCGGAAAACGGGCTTTATGGCAGAGCTTCTGACGAGTTCTACGAGTACGATTATACAATAGGCGAGATAAAGACCGCGCTTACGAAAAACGGCTACGAACTTATAAACGTCGTGGATTTTGAAACGCTCGAAGGTGTAACGGACTCGACAGAAAGAATACTATTTACTGCAAAAAAGGTAGTTTAAATTGAAGAATAATATTGTTAGAACAATTTCGCGTAACGGCGGTGTGCTTGTTTGCGCGATAGACTCAACGGAAATATGCCGCGAAATGGAGCGCTTTCATAAAACCTCCGCTACTGCGTCGGCGGCGCTTGGACGTCTTTTAACGGCGGCTGCACTTATGGGCTGTATGCTGAAAAGCGAAGAAGACAGCGTAACGCTTAAGGTTAACGGCGGGGGTAGCATTGGCACGGTTACGGCGATAAGCGACTGCGACGGTAATGTGCGCGGCACCTGCGACTTTCCGCTAGCGGACCTTCCGTTAAACAAAGCAAACGGAAAGCTCAACGTAGGCGCTCTGGTGGGCACAGAAGGCACGTTTACCGTTATTAAGGACCTAAACCTCAAAGAACCGTATATCGGTCAAACGCCGCTTGTGAGCGGCGAGATAGCGGAAGACGTAACAAGCTATTTTGCTGTAAGCGAACAGATACCGACCGTCTGCGCTCTTGGAGTGCTTGTAAATCCTGATTTAACGATTAAAGCGGCTGGCGGGTATATTCTACAACTTCTTCCCGGCGCGTCAGAAGAGGAAATCTCCTTAATTGAAAAGAATATCTCGAAGTTAAAAAACGTATCAACGCTTATAGATGAAGGTAAAACACCAACCGAGATAGCTTTTTCCGTCTTGGAAGGTTTTGAGCCAGAAGTGCTTGACGAGAGCGCCGCGAGATACAAATGCAACTGCTCGCGAACAAAGATGACTAAAGCGCTGATAAGTATCGGTAGGGAAGAACTTGAGCGACTCGCGGACGAGCAGGACGAAACTGAGATAGTCTGCGGCTATTGTAACAGCAAGTATCTTTTTTCAAGAGAAGAACTTATAAAGCTTACTGAAGGAATGTAGCTTATTCGATTGACTTTTTCCTCTTTTTTTAGTAATATATTTTTTGCACCGCAATAGCGGTATGGGAGCATAGCTCAGCTGGTTAGAGCGCCTGCTTCACACGCAGGAGGTCGCAGGTTCGAGCCCTGTTGCCCCCACCAAAAAACACCCGTTTGGGTGTTTTTTTCTTTGACATAATTTTGATTTGATGTATAATATTTATGCAATTAAATACCGATGAACACGACACATGTATTACCGCTGGTATGTAAATCTGATAACGGAACATCACTTCCTTTTCGGATTTATGCGGAAGTACGTGTATTTTTTATGCAATAATTTAAGGAGAGACATAATGCCAAAAAATCAATTTCAGCGAATGGTATTCGCGCTACTAACTGTTATAGTAACAGTTCACTCATTTGTTTTTTACAGCTTATACGTTGTAAACGGCGCGGCAATTATGGCGGCGACAGGGGAGAGCGGAGTTTTATCTGCAATTAACAAGCAAGGAGGTATAAGCGTTTTTGGAGAAATGCTTCCCATCTGGGCAGTTATTGTAATTGAATTTATTTTAGCCTTTACACTTGAAATTTCCGTGGGAAGCCCGTGTTCCTTTAAGCTTGCCAGCCGTGTGTTTGACCCCAAAACTACAAATCCTGTAATATTCGAAAGCGCGATAATCTGCGCGACCGTCGGGCTGATGTGCCCGATAATGAGCTTTATCGCGGCGTGGCTCTATTATCCGTATTATATGGGCTTTAATCTTCTTACGCTGCTTGCAAACTGGCTAAAGCTTGTATGCTTCAATTTTCCCTTTGCTTTCTTTACTCAGATGTTCTTTATTCAGCCACTCGTCAGAACGCTGTTTAAGTTAATTTTCAAAAATAGTAGAGCGAAAAGAGAAGGGGAGCGAGTAAAAGCATAAATATCAAATGTTAGAAAACAATGAAAAAGACCTATTCATATGAATAGGTCTTTTTTGTGGAGGCGCCACCCAGACTTGAACTGGGGGTAAAGGTTTTGCAGACCTCTGCCTTACCACTTGGCTATGGCGCCGAAAAAAATGGAGCGGGTTACGAGGCTCGAACTCGCTACCTCCACCTTGGCAAGGTGGCGC
>CAYWJF010000040.1:0-14624 GCA_964458545.1 uncultured Oscillospiraceae bacterium
CAATCGGGATAGCACGCGCCGCCTATGCAGAAATCGGTGTTTGCTTTTAAATAAGCCGTAAGGTCACTTGCGTGAAGAAAATCTGATTTCGGCGGCGCGGCGGGGTTATCGTCGCCGCGAAGCGCGAGTACGTTTTCAATGCCGTTCGCCTTTAGCTCTTTAACAAAGCCGTCTATCTCCGTTTTTGAATAACAGCGGCAGGTAAGGTGAACGAGAGGCTCTATGCCGTACTTATCCTTTATTAGCCGCGCTATCTGTATCGTCTTATTGTTGTTGCTTGTTCCGCCCGCGCCGAAGGTTACGCTTATGTAATCGGGCTCAAGCTCACAGAGCACGTCCAGCGTTTCGGTAATGTCGCTAAGCGCAGTGTCACGCTTCGGTGGAAAAATCTCAAAGGAAAGCTCGGGCTTTTTTCTCTTGTAAACGTCCGCTATCCTCATTTTTCGCTTACCTGCTCGTCAACCGTCGCGGCTATCTTGTTCAGCGCGTTGACATACGCTTTTATGCTCGCTTCAATTACGTCGGTGCTTATCCCTCTTCCCGTAATAACTCGGTCATTAAATCTTACCTTTACCACCGCGTCACCGAGCGCGTCTTCGCCCTCGGTAACCGACTGTAGCGCAAAGCTTTCAAGCGAGACTTCAAGCTTCGCTATACGGTCTATTGCCTTAAACGCCGCGTCGATAGGACCAGAGCCCGTTTCCACCTTGGTTATCTCACGCCCGTTCTTTTTCATAATAATTGTGGCGGAGGACGGGAACATACTACCTGAATTAATTACGAAATTTATAAGCTCAAGGCTGTCCTTTAACCCTGTGCCAAGCGGCTCGACTATTGCCTCTACGTCCTTATCGGAAACGCTCTTTTTTCTTGCGGTAAGCTCCACGAATTTTTCAAAGCATTCGTCGGTCTGCGACGGCGTAAGATTGTAGCCAAGCTCAGCTACGCGTACGCTGAAATCGCCCTTTGTAGTGAACTTCCCAAGAACAAGGTTATTCCTGAAAACGCCTATAGTTTCCGGCTTTATAAGAAGCTTGTCCGCGCCCTCGGAAACATTAAAGGCGTTGTCGCCAATAATCGGTCTGTTAGGTACTATTTGATAGCCTAAAACGGTGGATACAAGCTTACTTGTGCGATAGATACTGCGCATATTGACGTTGGATTTTGCCTTGTAATATTCTGGCTTTGCGTAAAGCGCGGCAACCGTCTCCTCAAGCGCCGCTACGCCTGCTCTTTCACCCACGCCGCCTACGGCGCACTTTATCTCCGCCGCACCCGCGCGTACCGCCGCAAGGGTATTAGCTACCGCCATACCAAGGTCGTTGCCGCAAAGCACCGAAACGGGTACGCTTACAGCGTCTACCACCCTTTTTACCGTTTCATAAAACTCGTTAGGCGCCGAGCTTCCGTTTCCGTCGCAAACGCAGATTACGTCAGCGCCGAGCTCTTCTATCTCTTTCACGAAGGTAACAAGTTCGTCTGAGGTAATCTCGCAAGCGTTCTTAACGGCTACTTCGACGGCGCAATGTTCTTTCGCCTTTACTATTGCTTTTTGAAGCTGCACTAAATCGGCACCGACTAAAACGTTAACGCTTACCCGGCACTTCTTCGCTGTAGATACCGCCCTTAGCGCCTTCTCTACCGAGCCCTCGTCGTTTTCGCACATAACGCAGATGGTCGAGTCGCACACCTTTTCGCTTATAGCGGCTATCGCCTCTTCATTTTGGGTGTAGGGAAAGCCTACCTCGATAATATCCACGCCGAGCCGCACAAGCTGCTTCGCTATCTCAAGCTTTTCGGCGGCGCTCATTGAATAGCCCGGCGTTTGCTCACCGAGCCAGATGGTAGAATCAACAACTCCTATCTCTCTTGTCATAGCCCTCAAATTCCTTTCACTTTCCTTTACTTTAGTTCAACTATCGTTACGCCGTCCTCGCCCTCGCCGTATTTTCCGAGACGGAACGACTTTACCTGCTTTAACGTTCTAAGGTGGCTTTGTATGCCCGCGCGAAGCGCCCCCGTGCCCTTGCCGTGTATTAAATATACGGTATTAAGGTGAGAAAGCACGGCGGAATCAATAAATCTGTCCGCTTCCATTATCGCTTCCTCAACGGTGAGTCCTAAGAGGTTTATCTCGTTTCTGCCGCTTCGCTTCTCTTCCGCGCCGCCGACCTTTACAAGATTCGCTTTCATTTTAGGTGACTTGCTGACCTTCGGCGGTTCGCGCAGGTCTTTTATATTGACCTTTGTCTTTATACTGCCTACCTTTACCTCAACGTTTCCTTTTATGTCGGGCGTTGAGCTTACGGTTGCTTCCTTAGAAAGCGCCACGACGAAAACCGTGTCGCCCACCTTGACCGATTTAACGGGCGGGTAATCGCAGGTGTTTTCAACGGTTGGGTCGGCGAGGTCCATTAACCTTGCGGCGTCGTTATTAGCTATACTCTTCGCGCGTTGACGCGCCGCCTTAAGGTCCTTCTCCTTATCGCTTTCAAGAACGCGGATTTCGTCCATAAGCTTATACGCGCTCGCGGAGATATCGCTTACAATCCGCCGCGCCTTTAGCTTCGCCGCCTCCATATCGCGCCTGCCCTCGGCAATAAGGCGCTCCCTTTCCTGCTTTCCCTTTTCTATTTCGCCCTTTGCCTTTTCCTTAAGCTCCTCTATCTCGTCCTGCTTTGCGGTAAGCTCGCTTTTTAGCTTCTCTATCTCGTTAAGCACGTCCTCGAAGCGGCGGTCGTCACTCGTCATATTCCGCTTTGCGCTTTCAAGAAGCGCGCTGTCGAGCCCTAAGCGTTCGCCGATTAACAGTGCGTTGGAGCGCCCGGGTATGCCGATATTAAGCTTGTAGGTCGGGCGAAGCGTCTTTACGTCAAATTCGCAGCTCGCGTTCTGTACCCGCTCGGTTTCAAGCGCATAGATTTTTAGCTCACCATAATGGGTGGTAGCAAGCACCCGCGAGCCGTAGCCGCGAAGCCGTTTAAGTATCGCTATAGCGAGCGCCGCGCCCTCCGCGGGGTCGGTGCCAGCGCCCAGCTCGTCGAGCAGCACAAGCGAGGAGTCGCCCGCTTCTTTTATTATCTCGGAGATATTCTTTATATGTGACGAAAATGTAGATAAACTCTGTTCTATACTCTGCTCGTCACCGATATCCACCAGCACCTTTTCAAATACGCAGATTTCCGAGCCCTCATTTGCGGTTATAAGTATTCCGCACATTGCCATTAGGGTGAGAAGCCCGACTGTTTTTAGTGTAACCGTCTTTCCGCCCGTGTTAGGTCCCGTAATAATAAGCGAATCATAATCTATGCCAAGCGTCACGTCTATAGGCACCGCATCCTTAGAAGGAATAAGCGGATGTCTCGCGCGCTTTAGTATTATTCTTCCCTCGGTGTTTAGCAAGGGTCTTGTCGCCGAGCGGTTTACGGAGAAGCGCGCCTTCGCGAGCGCCATATCCACCTCAACGAACGCCACATAGCTCTCCCACAGCCTTTCGCCTATACCCGCCACCGTTTCTGAGAAGACGCTTAGTATCCTGTCAATCTCCCGCTGCTCCTCGCCCTTTAGCTCCATGATGCGGTTGTTCGCCTCAACCACCGCCTCTGGCTCTACGAAATAGGTCGAGCCGCTTGAAGAAACGTCGTGGACAAGTCCCTTTATGTCGCCCTTGTGTTCAAGCTTTACGGGCACAACGAACCGTCCGCCGCGCATTGTGACAACAGCGTCCTGCAAATACTTTTGAGTAGCGCTTGAGCGGATTATCGAATCGAGCTTGTCCCGTATAGAGCCCTCGGCGCGATTTATCTGCTTCCTTATGTCCTTGAGCGCGCCGCTCGCGTCGTCGCTCATTTCGGTCTCGCTCAAAATGCTGTCGCCTATCTCGCGCTCAAGCCGCGCGTCCTCGTAAAGCCCGTAAAAGAGCCTGTCGCATTCACTGCAGCCGTCTGAATTCGTATACCACGAGTTAAGCACGCGAGCGTTTTTCAGCATTGTTTTTACAGTCAAAAGCTCGCCCATAGAGAGCAGCCCGCCCTTTTCGGCGCGCTTGCATATCTCGTCTATCCCGCCTACCGCTGATATTGCGGGCGCGGAGTTTCGCGAGATAAGCTTGTAAAATTCGTCGGTAACGTAAAGCATTGTATTCGCGAGCGCTATATCCGTTGCGGGAGACAGCGAAGCAAGCCCGCTTTTTGCCTTTTCGCAAACCGCAAGCTCGCTTATCTGCGCGAGTATCTTGTCCAGCTCCAGCCTTTCGGCACAGCTTTTTCCTGTCGTGTTCATATTGTTCCTTTATGTAGTAAGTGAGTTGTAAAATTCAAGGGTCGGTAAGCGGTGCTCTACGTGAACGGAAACATACGCCTCGCACACGTCCTTTAGCGAAGAGAGTGACGCGTCGCCAATATCAAAGGAGAAGATTTTCCCACCGTCCGCCGATATGATATGTCTAATAGCTGAAACTACCGCGCCGCCGACGTTAAGCGCTCTACCCGTTTTTTTTGCGCAGCTTTCGCAGTAAAACACGCCGTTGGTAACGTCAAAGTAACCGCCCGTGGGCTTGTCCGTGCCGCACTCGGCGCACTCTGTTATATCGGGCATATAGCCCGCAAGGCACATTATCCGTGTCTCGAAAACGCTCTTTATCAATTCAAGCGGGCGTTTCTTCTCGTTTATAAGATAAAGCGAGTTCATCATAAGCGAAAGGTATTCCGCCGCGTCGTCTTCTATAGGGGCGAGAAGCTTTAATAGTTCACAGAAGTAAGCGGCAAGCGAATAACCACAGACGTCGGCGGAAAGCTTTATAAAGCGGTGGCGAATCTGCGCGTCATCCACCGTGAACATATTTGTGCCCGAGTAAAGCTCAAAGTTAGAAAAGCAAAGCATTGAAGTAGGTGAGGTAAGCTTGTTCTTCGGACGAAGAGAATTCTTCGCGTAAGCCGTGATAACCCCGCCCTCAGTGAGCAGCGTAATTACCCTGTCGGCTTCCCCCGTCTTGCTCTCCCATATTACAAGAGCGTCCGTCGTGATTTTCACAGGGCTCCTCCTTGCCGTCCGTAAAGCTTTTGTAAATAAGGTAGTCCTCTATTTTGCCCGATTGTGTGAAGTTGCGCCAATAGATATTCTCCATAATGCCTCTCCTTTACACTTTTAACTATTTTTTGTTCCTTGCTAAAAGTATATGAGAGGAAAAGCAAACCATTTCCGTTAATAGCCTAAATTATTGATAAAGCTTTCTTTGTTGCGCCAGTCCTCGCGAACCTTTACCCAAAGCTTAAGGTTTACGCGACAGGCGAGAAAATCTTCTATATCGAGCCGAGCTTCGGTGCCTATCTTCTTTAGCATTAAGCCGCCCTTGCCAATAATCATTCCCTTGTGGGAGCTTTTTTCGCAGAGTATTTCGGCTTCGATATCTATTAGGTCGGAGTTCTCGCGCTCTTTAAAGCTCTCGACCGATACGGCGCAACCGTGCGGCAGTTCCTCGCGAAGGTTTAATAATAGCTTCTCACGGATAAGCTCCCCCGCGATTACCTTTTCGGGAATATCGGTAAGCGTATCCTCAGGGAACATATGCGGCTCCTCTTTCGAGTGAGATGAGAGTATCTCCATAAGCCTGTCGGTGCCGTCGCCCGTCGCCGCGCTTATAAGCACGGAGTCGCTGAATTTATAAAGCTTCGTAAGCGAATTTAAGTTTTCTTCGCCCTTTTCTTTGTTTGAAAGGGTATCAGATTTGTTTACCGCGAGGATAACGGGAGTTTTAGATTTAAAAAGCTCGTCGAGAAGCGAGTGTTCAAGCTCGTCAAAATCATTCTTAGGATAGGTAACAAAGATAGCACAGTCAATATCCGCCACGGAATCCCGAACCGATTTTATCATATGCTCGCCAAGCTTTGTTTTTGGAAGATGAAAGCCCGGCGTATCGAGGAAAACATATTGAAGCTCGTCCTCGGTCAGCACCCCCATTATACGGTTGCGGGTGGTTTGCGGCTTCGGCGAAATAATCGCAAGCTTCGCTCCGACAAGCTTGTTTAATAAGGTGGATTTGCCGACGTTAGGCTTTCCGACTATCGCGGCAAAGAGAGTTCTTTCAGGCATTTCAGTCCTCGTTCACGTAGCTCATGCCGCGCGGAAGCCCAAGCTGCTTTAAAATAAATTCCTCGCGCTCGCGCATATGAACCTCCTCGAGCCCGCCGCCCTCGTGGTCGTAGCCCAAAAGATGAAGCATAGAATGAACGGTCAGAAAGGCTATCTCTCTTTGAAGGGTGTGCCCGTACATATCAGCTTGCTCCACAGCCTTTTCTACGGAGATTACAATATCTCCGAGCATTGCCGTGCCCGTCGCGGGGTCGGGAGCGTATTCGCCCTTTTCAAAAAGCGGGAAGGAAAGCACGTCGGTAGGAACGTCCTTTTCTCGAAAATCCTTGTTTATCTGCTTTATCTCCTCGTTATCGACAAAGCTTACGCTTATTTCGGCAGGAATTGTAAAATCCTCGTGCTTAAGCACCGCGTTACAGCAGCGCCGCACTAAAAGACGTATTCCCGACGGAATCTTTACCTTGTGCTGTCTGTTGGTTATCAGTACCTTGTTTGACATTTTTTCTACCTCCCCTGTTTTTTGCTCGCCGCCTTCTCGTACGCCTTGACAATATCGGCAACGAGCCTTGCCCGAACAACGTCCTTTTCGGAAAATTTAACCTGAGCTATGCCCTCTATGTTTTTTAGTATTTTAACCGCCTCCACAAGTCCTGAATACTTTGTGGCGGCAAGGTCTATTTGAGTAACGTCGCCGTTTACGACCATCTTAGAGCCGCTGCCGAGCCTTGTAAGAAACATCTTCATCTGCTCGGGCGTTGTGTTCTGCGCCTCGTCCAGAATAACGAAGGAGTTGTCCAGCGTACGTCCGCGCATATACGCGAGCGGCGCTACCTCTATTACCCCGCGCTCAAGCTGCTTTTGAAAGCTTTCGGGTCCGAGCGTATCGAATATCGCGTCGTAAAGCGGGCGAAGATACGGGTCTATCTTGGTTTGTAAGTCTCCGGGAAGAAAGCCTAAATGCTCGCCCGCTTCTACAGCGGGGCGGGTAAGAATAATACGCTGTACGTCGTGATTTTTCAGCGCCTTTACCGCCATAACCACCGCAAGATATGTCTTGCCCGTTCCCGCGGGACCAATTCCAAAAATTACGCTGTTCTTGTCGATTGCCTCGACATATTTTTTCTGCCCGAGCGTTTTGGGCTTAATCGGCTTACCCTTTGAAGTGACAAGGATACAGTCGGAGCCCAGCTCGCACAGCAAGCCGTCCTCGCCGCTCTTAACCATATTCACGCAGTAGCGAACAGTCTGCTCGTCCAGCGTACCGTTTTCGGAAATTATCTTGAGCATAGCGTTAAGCGCCTTTTCTGCGCCCTCGACATTCTTTTCGTCACCAGTAACGGTGACAAGCGCCCCCCTGCCGATTACACCGACGAGGAACTCCTTTTCAATAAAGCTTATGTTAGCGTCTAAGTTTCCGAAGATAAGCGACGCGTTGTTCTGCGTGCCTACGTTAATCTCGCGAGTTGCCACCGACATAGTCCTTTCCATTTTCTTATCTTAGAATTATATCACATATAAATAAAATAATACACATTTTTTATTCAATTTGAATACTTTTTCCTATATTCTCCTCGCAAAGATACTCAAGTGAGAGCGAGTACTCGCCGTTTCTCGACACAAAAGCCTCTGTGCGGTTTAGTATCCGTCTTCCGATAAGCTCCTTTTGCTCATATTCCTTCTGCATTTCCATTAGAATAAGCCTCGCTTTGTCCTCGTTCAGGGTTAATGTTCTCGTCTGCATCTCTTCATATTCACTTACCACCCTGCTTGCGGGGAGCGTCACACCGAAAAGACTATAGGGCACCTCATAGCTTAGAAGCTCAAAATCAAAAAACGGGTTTTTCTTAAGGGTTACGGGAAACTGCTTTTCTAATATTTTCAGCTGTCGCTCTGTGTGGGTTCTCCCCGTTTTTTCGCGAAAGGTGTACTCTCTTTGCACGGTAAGCTCGGTATTGTAAACGGTATACGCAATAACGTCCGCAATTACGTTTCCCGTCCACGAGCCTTCGATATAGTACGGCGCCACGGCGACAAGCACCTGACCTTCCACCACTACGTCGCCTGACGCGACAAGCGCCTCACCGCTTATGACATCTACGCTTTTTATCTGGGCGTTGCGCCGCGCAACAATCGCCTCGTTCCCCCGCTCCTCCTTATTCTCAACAACGGTTTTATCCCAAAGCATTATCTCCGCTTCGCCGTAGGTCAAATTTACCGTCATCCACGAAAGCTCAGGAATATCAAGCAGCACGTTCTGTTTTAAATAACCGATATCAACAAGCCCACGAAGCATACCGACCCTTAATCCGTGCTCGTTAAGCGCCGCTTCTATTCGCCCCTTTGAAACGGCGCTATTTCCCGTAACTCTAATTGAAAACACCGTTTCGCCGAGTATAAACAGTGTAAGAACAAGCGTCACAAGCCCACAGATAACGGCGGGCTTATGCTTTATGCCAAGGAAGTAGAATGGCGCGCCGCGCTTGGTTTGTAGCTTTGTTTTACATCCACAGCGCTTTGCCGTTCTCGCAATATATTTATAGTCGCGCGCTATTGCAGAAAAAAACAGGGTATCGCTCTTCTTTTTAACGGAAAAAATCTCATAGCCGTTCTTCAAAAGCTCAGACAGAAGCCTGCTTACCCCTTTGCCCGTACAGACAACTGAAACTACGCCAAAGAGATATCGAAAAAGGTAGCGTATCAGCATTCACCCGCCGCCTTTCTGTCCAGCGTAACGGCGGAGACCGCGCCGTTTACGCAAAGCCCGCTTTTTGAAAGGCTTTCTATCACTAATTCTTTTCCGAAAAGCCCTATCGTAAATTCGCCCATATCCAGAACTATCTTGCTTTCGTCTACCGCTATAATACCGAGACAGTTTTCAACAATTACCTCGTCACAGCCGCATATATGCACCGAGGGCAGGCTTATAAAAGCGTCCGCGGGATAGTCGATACTATCGGCAAACGCTCGCACGCCCTTTTCAAATCTTTTCTTTGTACGCCTCATATATTCACTCGCAATAAAATATATATTTTTATCGGCTACAAGCCTTTTCGGAGAATTATATGTACATTTCAGCAAAAATAGCCCGAGGAAAACTCTTCGCGAAGCTTATACTCTCTCTTTGCTTCACTCTTTTTATAATTCTTTTTCCCGAAATCTCGCGTAAAGGCGTCGCGGACGGCATCTCGCTTTGCCTTAATCTTCTTATACCGTCACTGTTTCCTTTCTTTTTTATCTTCGATTATCTCTATGGGTTGCTTATCCCGACGCTACGCAATAAAAAGCGATGGCTTAGCTTGCTTATCACCTTCATCTTTGCGCTTGTCGGCGGCTTTCCTATGGGCGCAAAGCTGCTATCAAGTCTCGAGCGCTCAGGAATAGTCAGTAAGAAGCGTGCTTCCTTTCTCCTTTGCGGTCTTGTAAACGCAGGGCCCGCTTACCTTATTACAGGCGTTGGACTTTCCTTATTTAATAATGTAAGCGCCGGCGTTTTTCTCTTTATAGCGCTGTCACTTTCCTCCCTTTTGCTCTTCATTGCGGCTCTTATATTTACAAAAATAGATTATGCTGCAAGCGTTGGGCGTTCCGAAAAAGAGGATGTCGCGTCCTTCTCCTCGTCGCTCAGCTTCGCGCTCAGCGCGACGGCGAGGCTTTGCTCTTACGTTACCGTCTTTTCGGTTATTGTCGCGATAGCGCGCTTCTCGCTTGAAGCTTTAAATATAACGGGAGCTCTCCCACTCTGGGGCGTAAGCGCGTTTCTTGAGGTCTCCTCGGCGTGCTCGCTCGCAAGCGGTACGGGCTCAACGCTTGGGCTCTACTTGTGTCTTTCGGCGGTCTCGCTTTGTGGTCTCTCGGTCACACTACAGATTAGCTCCTTCGTAAAGCCACAAGGAATATCACTCGCGCCCTTTCTTCTCTCCCGTCCGCTTCACCTTCTCTTATCTGTAGGGGCAATGCGGCTTTTGTGCTCTCTTTTTCCGACAGCAAAGCCCGTCTTTTTTACAGCTGGCGAAACTACTGTATTTGTGTTTACCGCCGCGCCCGCCGTTTCGCTCTTTCTTTTTTTAACCGCGTTAATTTTTGTAGCGGGCAGCAAAGAATTTTCTTTGTTTACTAATTAGCCGTTTTGTATTATAATTACCTAAACAAAACTTGTGGTTAACGGAGCGACTATGAAAGCACAACTTTTCGGAGATAATATTGTTCCCGCCTGCGAATACTGTGAGCGCGGAACAAAAACAAAAGACGGCACTATGATAGATTGCGAGCGCGAGGGCGTAGTTTCGCCTTATTTTCGTTGCAAACGTTTTATCTATTCGCCGATAAAGCGTGTACCGAAGCTTTCGCCAAAGATGAAAAGCTTTACAATGAAGGATTTTTCGCTGTAAACAACAAAGCTCTCCGTGAGGAGAGCTTTTTCTTTAATATACAGCCGCGAAAACGCGGCTGTTTTAAATCGGCGCGGAGTTAACCGTACCGTTACATCGAAGTAAGCCGCGAATAGCGACTTAAAAATTTAAAGGTCATATTTGCGGCCTCCTTTCGTGAAGATTATACCACGTTTCACATCAGCGAGACAATATGAAAAAAACAAAATGACAAATAAAAAGCGCCCTTACTCTTGCAAGGACGCTTTAAAATTTATTAACTTTCTCTGCTTTCGGGAACCGACGCCAAGCGCCAGAAGCGCATATTGCGCGTTGCGTAATTATTGCTTCTTGGCGCTTAACACCGATTCTGGGATGAAAAATGAAAGCAGACAGAACGACAGCTTGGGAGGGCTGCCGATTGTTCTCAGTTTATCGGCTCTATTAGCGGTTTGCCTTTATATTGCCTCGCACAGCGCGGCATCCGCAAAGGATATGGCAGAAAAGATTTTTTCTTCCTTTTCTCTATGCCGTATCACCTCGGCGAAGGCGCATTCCGCCGCAAGTTTAATGTATGCCACAGGTATGTTCGGGTTAATTCTTGTATCCAGCCATGTTGTATCAAGTACTACTATATTCGTTTCTTTTTCCTGCGTAATTGTTTTCCACACCTTAACAATTTCGCTCACGTTAAGACCTAAGCGGTCCGCGCTGGATACGTATAAAGTATCTCCGGGCTTAAAACTCTCGATAAGCTTTTCAAACGCGGGCCTTCCTGATTGCCCGCTTACTACGCTTTTTTCAATAGTAATTCTTTCGCTCGGCAGTACGCAGTTCATGGCTTTCCTTGCCTCTTCGTCACGCCCTTCTGCCGCGCAACGACTGAGATAGCCATATTCTGACACGATTTGCACCTCCTTCTTCGGTGTGTGGCGTCGTTTCCGACGCAGCCTTTTGTGAATCTAACTTTTCAATTTCTATTTCATTTCTACCCTTATCGACAGCTTTGAACTGTTTTCTTGGGGAGTACCTATATTTTACCTAAACCGAACCACCTGTTTCAATAGTTTCGCTTACCACTTTGGGTAATTTCGATTTCCTTTTTGCCTTGTTTTGGTTAATCGGTTGTGATATTATGTAATTAACAGTGAAGAAAGGGAGAATTATGGAGTTTTCTGAAAAGCTAAATTACCTGTTTGAGCTATCGCACGCCGAGGGAAAAGAGCTTGCCGCTGAAATGAATATTACTCCGCCACAGATAAGCAAGATGCGAAGCGGCTCCCGTGGTCTACCGAAAGATATCAACTACGCGCGCGTACTCGCGCGGTTTTTCGCGCACCGCTGCGGAAACGATTATCAGCTTGACGCGATAGCGAAGGCTATGAAGATAGCGCAGGTAAGGAACGTTGACAGCGAGGACGAGCTGACCGATATACTGCTCGACTGGCTTTCCGACGAAAACGACCCTGACGACTACGCTACTAAAAAGGCGGACGAATTTTTACAGAAATTCGGCACACTTACGCCTAAGGTGAAGTCCTCTGTTCCCGTAGACGACACGCGCAACGTTCTTTCCCCCGCCCAAAGTAACTTTTTTGCTTACTATGGCGGCGAGGGACGCCGCCGCGCCGTGCAGACCTTCTTTAGCTATTTAATACAGCGCACACGCGCTTATACAATAAATATACTTACCGATGAAAACATAGACTGGGTAACCGAGGTTTCAAGCTACTCAAAACAGCTGCAAGCGTCTATGATGCGTCTGACCGAACAAGGCTGCGTCTTTAGGAGAATATCGGGTCCTATCACCGATATCGACCAAGCCTTCGAGTCGCTTAATCGGTGGTTTCCGCTTTATATGACGGGAAAGGCAACCTCTTACTATTATAAGCGTATGCGCGACAGTCTTAATAGAATAACCATCTTCAGCGTTCCCGATGTCGCGGTTCTCTTCTCCTTTTCCGTAGGACGGGTATCGTCAGAGGATATGGTAACCTTCTTTACTATTGACGAAAACACCGTTAACCGACTTTCCGCGGAATTTGACAGATATCTTTCGGTATGTGAGCCGATAATGAACTCTTTTAGAATGGAGGAGACCGCTACTCATTTCTATGAGTGCATGGTTGATTACGAAGCTTGCAAGGGAAGCTGTATTCAAAAAAGTAACTCGCTTTCGCTTGTTACCCTCCCGTGGGACGTGGCAACCTCGCTCAACTTCGGGCGCGACGAGGAGAAAGCAAAGGAATTCCTCAACTTCTTCGCGCGGCGGCACAAGCAGTTTCAGTCCAACCTTGCTTCTCACCAAGTAACAGATATTATTCGCTTGGCGGATATCAACGATATTCTTAACGGAAAGGTTCCCATCTCTGCTGTATGCCTTGCCTTCGGAAGACCGCTATACTATACGCCAACCGCCTATCTTCTTCACCTTCAGAATATTCTGTATATTTTGAAGCACAACCCAAACTACAACGTAGTGCTTCGCTCCGCACAAAACAAGGATGTTTCCATAGTTTACGTCAAGGAGGGCTTTAGAGTAATACTTGCGCGTGAGGTATATCCTTTTTCTGTTTTCGAGGTTTCCGAGCGCTTTTTAGTGGACGCCTTCGCTGAGTACCTTAGACGACTTGTTCCGACGGAACAGAATAGACGAGCAGTGATAAAAGAAATTGAGGCGTTAATTGAGCAGCTTATTATCTGCCAATCACCAGAAGATGAATAAACAAAAACTCCCGCTGAGCTAAACTCAGCGGGAGTTTCTTCTATTGTTATGTGGGGTTCTCTTCGTCCGCCTCAGCGGGCGGCTCTTCCTCGGGAGCAATCCCCTCGTCCATCGCCTCAGCGCCGCTTTCGACTGCCTCGCCTGTCTCTTCAGCTACCGTGTAGCTGCTCTCAGGCGCGGGTACCATCTGTCCGTCGGCGGAAATAAGATAAGCCGAGTCGCCCTGAATAATATGGGTCATAAGATAATCATACCAAAAGATATAGCCCTCGCGCTTCATATGAATTCCGTCGCCTGAGGTAATTCCGCTTGGCATATAGCCCTCTTCGTCAGCTATAGAGGAATAGACGTCGAGGAAATAAAGCCCCTTTCTAAGCGCCATATCGCGAAGCATATCGTTATACTTATGGATATTCTCAAGCGAGTAATGCTCGGGGTCAGCCTTGGCTTTCTCCCGCGTTACGGGGGTAATAGACTGTATAACAATCTGACAGCCTGTAACCCTTCTCATTAGCTCATCCACAAGAATTTCGTAATTTTCTATAAGCCACTCGGTCGTATTTGTGTTTATTCCGTTCGCACCGAGCATAATATATATCTTCTGCGGCTTATAGTATTCCACCGCGTCCGCCATGGTTACCTTCTCGCCGTCTATTTCATAAAACTTTTCGGTAAGCGCGTTTTGAGGGTTTATTCCGAGCATAGCGACTTGAATAAAGTTATCGAAAACATCAAAGAGCGAAAGCCCCTGTGTAAGCGAATCGCCGATAAAGACTGTGCTTGCAAAATAACTGTCCTCCACCCGCGCGGTCTCGGTTAATACCGTTCCGGAATATACGCCCGTATCGCCAGAAATAACGTCGATAGTGTGAATATCGAGGTCGGGCGCCCAGTAGCCGGGATAGATTTCTGTTTTCTTCATATTCGCCGCGTTTAAAACGAACGAAAACGCGGCTGCGAAGATAAGCAACAGCGAAAGAATAATAAGCAGTATTCTGCGGCTTTTAAACACCTCGCCAAGCGTTTCGGTTTCCTCTATTATGTTTTTATCCGATGTTTGTTCCAATGGAAGCCTCCTTGGAAAATATCTAATAAATTGTAACACAACACCCGTATTTTCACAACAGGAAGAATCGGCTTTTTTGATACAGAATATTGCGATTTTTCCATTGACACACGCCGCGCTTTTGTTGTATTATTTATAAGCTATCTGAAAATGCTTGTGTGGCTCAGTTGGTAGAGCAGCGCATTCGTAATGCGCAGGTCGTCGGTTCGAGTCCGACCACAAGCTCCACGGCGTCGTAAGCTTTGTATCGCTTATGACGCTTTTTATTTTGTTTTAAAAGCGTTGTTGCGCTCGCGCAGCTGCTCCGCCTTTTTCCTCAATGCAGTCGTTTACTCTTCGCTTGCTCGGTTGCAAACGCCCACACTGCGGTTTAGAA
>CAYWJF010000041.1:0-11746 GCA_964458545.1 uncultured Oscillospiraceae bacterium
TTCGGAGCTTGCACCCTCGACAGACCATGTTACCGTCTGTGCGGGGTTCCATTCGCCATTAACTACGGCGCTGAACTCCTGCGCTTCGCCCATCTGAACGCTCGCGGTGTTGGGCGTTACGGTTACTGACGATACGGTTGCGGGCGGTACTGTGACCACTACGCTTGCTTCGCCGCTCTTAGCTGTATCTACCGTAGAGGTAGCTTTTACGGTGAGGTTCTTCGCTGTTTCGTCAAAGCCTATTGTGAGAATTCCGTCTTCAGAAATTTCTGTATTCGCGCTGCTGTTTCCTTCAACGCTCCACGTCACCGTCTGTGCAGGGTTCCACTCGCCGTTAACTACAGCGCTGAACTCCTGTGCTTCGCCCATCTGAACACTCGCTGTGTTAGGCGTTACGGTTACTGACTTTACGGTTGCGGGCGGTACTGTGACCGTCACACTTGCTTCACCGCTCTTGGCTGTATCTACCGTAGAGGTCGCTTTTACGGTGAGGTTCTTCGCTGTTTCGTCTATGCCGACGGAAAGCACACCGTCAACCGATATCGCCGTGTCTTCGGAGCTTGCACCCTCGACAGACCAAGTTACCGTCTGGACGGGATTGTATTCTCCGACAACAGAAGCCGTAAAGCTCTTTGTTTTTCCTAACTGCACTTCGGCGGTGGAGGGCGAAACTGTAACCGCAGTTACGGTCGGAACGGGTTCAGCTACAGAAACGCTCGCCGTACCGCTCTTGGTCCCGTCAATCACCGAGGTCGCGCGGACGGTTAGTATCGCCGCGGCTTCGTCGTCTGCGACGCTAAGTACGCCGTCGGAAGCGATAACTGTATCTGTACTGCTGTTGCCTTCAACGCTCCACGTTACCGCTTGCCCCGGGCTGTTTTCGCCGTTAACCACGGCGCTGAAAGCTTGTGTTTTTCCTTTAAGTATTTCCGCTTGGGCGGGCGAAACCGACACCGAGGTCACAACGGGCGGAGGTGGCGCAACCGCCTTTTGAACTATAGTAGCAGTGGGGTGGTTCTCTGTAAGTGTTATGTCGTTTAAATCATTATCTACTATCTGAATTAGCTTCATTGCGAAGTTTGCGTTTCCGGGCTCCTTTGCTCTAAAAGCGAAAACGCAAAGCATTTTGTCTCCGCTTATCGGCGTGGCGTCACCCAAAAGGGTAAAGATTAACGCCGCCTCGCTATCGCTATCGAGAGCAAGCTTCGGATAAAAAAAGGCGTTTCTTATCGTAGAGTAGGTTTCATCTATTACAAAATCCGCCTTTGACGAGTCAAAGGTTACTCTGCAGTCATACGCGTACATATCTTCAATATTATGTCCGGTCAAGGTGAAGTAGTATATATCCCCTACGTTTACCTCGCTCTTGTCGCAGGTTATTGAATAGGTAGAATTTAAATTCTTTTGCGATTGTGCCGCGAACGCGGGCAACGCCGAGTTCATAAGCAGCGCCGCAATTAAAAAGGTTGAAACAAAAAATGCCGTTACTTTTCGCATAATTATACTCCTTAACTGTTAAATTATTAGGACTTTTCAAGTTTTTGCCTAACAATGTGAGTATATATTCGAAAAAACGGCAATTCAATTGAATATGAAAGTTAATGGCTATTGCTCTCTACTTCAAGAAATTTGCACCCATAATAGGGGGATTGCGGCACGGTGCGGGTGACTTTCGCACGGCTTCGCTTCGCTTGTTACATAGGTATGCCCGCTCGAACCATAAAGCCCTCCTGACCCTCGAAGGAGCTGAAATTAATGGTGCCGCCGAGCCTCTGGACTCGGCTTTCCATACTGGAAAGACCCGTTCCCTTAATTATTTCTCCACAGCCCTTTCCATTATCAAGGATATACAGCTCGATGAAGCCCGACCTGTTTTTAATAGATATCGCTATCTTCTCGGCGTTACCGTGCTTTATCGCGTTAGTGACCGATTCCTGACATATCCTATATATATCGTTTGTTATCTTCTTTTGGCAGCTGTCCATATCGTCGCTTGCGGATATCTATAAATCAACCCCCGCGGCGCAAAGTCTCGATTCAAGCGTCGCAAGCCTTTCGGACAAACGCGGATACGCAGACCTTTCGGTGTCCTTAGCTCCCTTCGCGCCTTGACGGCGCGAGGTTTCCATTTCCCGCATTGTAGCGCCTATCTCCGAGACCACCTGTCTAATTCTTCGCATTGCCGCCGCCCTGTCATAAAGAAGCTTATTGCTCTCCATAGTGTTAAGCGCAAGGATAAGCGCGTGCCCCACTACGTCGTGTATCTCGTTCGCGAGCTGGTTTCTCTCCTGTAAAATAGCGAGCTTTTTCGCGTCCTCTGACATGGTTTTCGTACTGTCGTTCATCTCCAACAGATACTGGTTCTTTTCGGAAAGCAGGTTTATCGCCGAGATATTCTTTGTATTGTCGTGAATGATATATATGCTTTTTTTCGTTGAAAACGCCCTTCTCTTCACGGGCTTTAACGTAACCGTATAGTATCGCATTCCGTCCTCACGCGCAAGCTCAAGCTCCTTTTTAATTTCGCCTGAGTTGGGAGAACCGTTTTCCTCGTCGAACTCGAAGCTGTCGAAGATTTCCTGAAGCGTTTTTTCGTCGAGCAGCTCGCAGACTTTATTCTTATATAGTATTCTGTTGCTCGCGCTTGTTATCATTATCGCGTCTGTAAAAAGTTCAAGACCGTAAACGCTGTTATAGGATATAGCGTCAAACATTCCGTACCTGCTCGCGCCGATAAAATAGAAGGCGAAGATTACCGCGATAAGCAGCGGGAAAAAATCTACCTCAAGCTCAAGAATATTCGTTAAGGACAGGTGCAGGAAAACCATTCCCGATATGGCTATTACAGAGGCAACCGCTCTAAACAGTTGGTTGTCAAGCTTTTTTACCCAGTAGCTGACAATGCAGAGCATTCCCGTCACCTCAAGTAAAAGCCCGCAAGCCATAAAGACATAATAGAGGCTTCCGTAGGTTATAGATGTTTGCGTAACCTCGCTTATAAACAGATGGTGCGAGGGGTTCGTAAGTATCGTCACCGCGCCGAGAATTAAGTAAACCAAAACCGCCGCCAGATGAAAACGTCTTCTTGTGGGCGAATAAAAGGCGTTTATATAAAGAATGAATATAATATCAAAGATAAGCTTAAGAAGATAGGCGACAACTGCAATTAAAAGCTTCGCGTTCACATCAGCGGCTATCTTTGAAGCGAAATTCATTGTAATTAAAAGAATTGTAAGCGAATGACCGAGACAGTAATAAACCCTCACGCGGGAATGCTTGGAATTTATAATTATATAGGCGAGAAAGCTCGTCATCGCGGCTGTAAAAAGCAGCGTGATAACCCATTCGCTCTGTTCAAAAACATTCAACGCGGGTTCCATACTCCTTCTCCTATCAGATAAGATTATTTTTAATTGCGTACAGAACTAACTGAGCTCGGTTTTCAACACCCGCGAGCTCTATTATCTTTGTAACCTTATTCTTTACCGTCCCCTCGGCATAGTTCATGCTCTTCGCTATCTCGCTGTTGGACTTTCCCTCGCTTATAAGCTTAATTATCTTAAGCTCCTCGTCCTTAATAGCGGCGCCGTTCATAGATTCCAAAATATATCCGTTACTATCAAGTATCGCGTGCAGAACCGCGGAGCTTGACACCGTATAGCCCCAGTAAACGCACCTTATCAGCGTCGTCAGCCGTTCGGGCGAGGTATCCTTTAAAAGATACCCGTCCGCACCCGCGGCGAAGGACTCGACTATCCATTTTGTATCCTCCATAGAGGTAAGCACAAGCACCCTTGTTTCGGGAGAATTCTCCTTTATCTTCCTCGTGGCGGAAATCCCGTCAAGGTCGGGCATCTTTATATCCATAAGGACAATATCGGGCTTGAACTCTTTACAGAGCTCCAGCGCCTTATACCCGTTTTCGGCAACTCCTACTACTTCTACGTCGCTGTCTCTTTCCAGCATAATGCGCAGACTTTCCGATAACAGCGTGTGGTCGTCAGCAATAAGTACTCGCATGCTTTTTCCTCCAAAGTTTTATCTATACTACGGCGTGCAGCTCCTTTACGGTCTGTCTTACCTCGCGTATGGTTTCTCTTGTTAGCTGAATCATCTTTTCGTTTTCAGCCTCGTATTTTTTCAGCGCAATGATCGAATCTGAAAAGGCGTTATTCTCCATAACGGCTATACTTTTGTAAAGCTGCCCGAGATACTCCTTCGCCATTAGGTTGATTATCCCCATTATTCGCTCACGCTCCTCCTCAGAGCTAAGCTTTTGGGAGATAGCGGCGTACCTTCGCTGGTCCTCAAGCGCCGCTTTTAACTGCTTGTTCTGCTCGTCCAACTGCTCTTGCAGCGTGACATACTGGGTTATATCGTTGAAAACGTAGATTCTCCCCATATAACGCCCATTACAGACAACGGGGCACATCTTCCACGAGAGCGTTAAGCCAAAGCAGACGCGGGGCTTAATCTCCCCCTCAAGGATAATCGGCTCCTTTGCGTCAAGGCAGGCGGTATTCAGGTCTTCAGGAATACGCCCCGACCTATTTATTTCGTTTTCAAGGCTTTTAAGAAAATCCGACTCATCCATACCGTCCTGCTTAATGGTGATATTTATATAGCAGGGCTTATCGTAGCTGTCGAAGATGACTATGGTTTCGTTTACGTTTTCGATAATATCTCGCGCCGTCTTTCTTTTCTGAGAAAACGCCCACCAAATGCAGGAAACGGCGCTTATGGTGGCAACAATCGCACAGAAGCTGACCGCGTAAAGCGTTAAGCTATCCATTTTTCACCTCCGACTTTGGTATATTAAGTATATACACAACTCAGTATACCAAAAACCATCTTTTTGTACCAGCATTGTTTGAGCGTGACTAAGTCACCGCCGAGAATGACTAAGTAACGCGTCTACTTAAGAAAATACCAAGATTAGCGCTTGTAGGTGAACGCAGATAACAAAATAAAGAAAACGCCCTTCACGCCGTGCGCAAAGAGCGCAGACACGAAGAGGCGCTAACAAACGTAATTCATAACTGACGCTTTACTCAATAAGCCTTACATTATTTTAAGCTGTCAAAATAAGCGGCAATCTGCTGCATTCTGCTACTTTGGTTAACCTTGAAAGGACAGCGACTGTCGCAATGTCCGCAGGAAATACAGGCGCTTGCCTTTATTTCAAGCTTGTCATAGTGCCCTGCCGCCAGCTTATCTCCAACAAGCGCAAGGTCAAAGTACTTATTCACAAGCCCTATATTTATACCCACGGGGCAGGGCTGACAGTGGTTGCAGTAAACGCAGTTTCCGTCTGCCTTTTCCGCCGTAAGCTCACCCAAAACGGAATAATCTCTCTCTTCCGCCGTGCTGTCGCAGAAGCCGAGAAGCTCGCACAAATCCGCACGACCGCGTATTCCGGGAACGGTTGTTATAACTCCCGGGCGGTCAAGCGCGTACTGAAGGCATTGATACCTTGTTAAGCTTACGCCGAACGGTGAAGAATCGGCGTCAAGTAGCTTTCCGGCAAAAAACGGCTTCATAACCGATATACCCACGCCGTCCCTTTCACATCTGCGAAAGAGCTTTGCTCTCTCGTTTACAAGTCCTACGCCATACTCGTCGCCTGCTTCGTAATCGTAAGCGGGATTGATTGAGAACATCATCATATCGCAGCTTTCCGTGTCAAGAATTCGGTTGGCGACCGACGGCGTATGAGAAGAAAACCCAAAATAATGCACAACGCCCTTCGCCTTTAACTCTTTGATATAGTCAAGCACTCCGTTGGACACAAGCTCATCAAAATCGCTGTTTTCGTCTACACAGTGAAGGAAGCCGAAATCAAGATAATCTGTGCCGAGTGCTTCCAGCTCCCACTCAATTGTATTCTTAATGTCTTCGAGGTTTCTCGACCAGCTGTACTCGCCCTTTTTATTATACACGGCGCCAAAATGTGTCTGGAGGTAAACCTTCTCCCTTTGTTTCGCTATTGCCCGACCAACTGGCGCGTAAACTCTTTTTGCGCTCGCGCACAAATCAAAGAAATTTATCCCGTTTTCTACGGCGGTTCTTATAGTCTCTTCTATTTCCGAATCAGAGACTTTCTCGATGCCGCCCGTTCCTAACCCGAGTACGCTGAGCATTTCGCCGTTTCTTCCGTGCGGTAGCTTCCTGTAATCCATAGCGATATCTCCGTTTCTTTTACTATATCTGCGTCCTAACTAAACCTCGCCCTGCTCAGCCTTTTCAAGCCATATCTCGTATAGCAGCTTTAAGTCGTCCGCAAATTCCTTGTCGGTCTGGTCCTCGCGCTTCTTTAGCTCCTCAAGTACCGAGAAGGAGAACGACTCAGTTCCATACTTTAGCCATTCTTCGCGCATAGACGGCTCGGGTGCGCCCTTTGTCGCTATCGAGAAGTTAAATCTATTCCTAAGGCTTTCTATATCTCTTGTAGACTGTATCCAACATCTGCCGTTGCCGCTACATCTAAAGCAGCAGACGCCGCCGACAATGGGTCTGCTTTTATATGCGCTTTTTAGCTCTCTTTTTCTGTCTGAACTCATAATACCATCCTCTGCTGTTCAAATTATTGCGATATGCTTCGCCCGCTTACATTTTACCTAACTTCGCTTGTTAACACGCCCATTATAACAGAATTTTCCGCAAAGCGGTAATTTATATAAATAAACGTAATGAATTTTTCTATTGAAGATATTTTTGTGTTATAGTAAACTAAGAAAAAAGGAATAAAGAGGGAAGGAAAATGTTAAAAAAGATTATTGTGATAGTTGCCGCGGTTTTAACTCTCGCCGCGGGGTACTATTTTTATACAAAATCTGCGCCGAGCTTTACCGAAGCGGCGGCGGAGGTTAAAAACCCGTATGCCGCTTCAATAAACGAGCAGACAGGCAAGCTGCGCGATACCCTTACCGAGGACGACAAGCAGCTTTATGATATCGTTAAGGCGGCGCTTATCTCCCGCGACGCAGAAATAGTAATTAAACGCGACGTTTATGAGCCCGAGGACCTTATGGCTGTCCGCGACAGTATCTTTTACGACAGCCCCGAGCTGTTTTGGGTGGATTTCTCCTCGCTCTACTTCCGCGACGTGGACGATGGCTTTGTAATTATTCCGACCTACTTTTTCGAGCAAAGCGAGCTTGGCGCGAAACAAGACAACTTCAAAACCGCCTGCGACACCCTTGTAGCCGAGGCGCAAAAAGCGTATCCTAACAGCGAAACCGACCGCATACTTTACGTCCACGACTACCTTACCGAAAACGTTGAATACAACGCGAAGGCGAACGAGGGAACTATACATACCGCCTACGGCGCGCTTGTAGACCACGCGGCTGTCTGCGACGGTTACGCCCACGCTTTCCAGTATATAATGAGCCTTATGGGTACCGAGTGCGACTTCATTCAGGGTACGGCTAAAAACACCGCTGGCGAGAGCGTCGCCCACGCGTGGAACGCCGTTAAAGCCGACGGCGTCTATTATCTCATTGACGTAACGTGGGACAGACCTTCGCTTTCTGAAGCGCAGACGCGCGGAAATAAAATTATCTCCCACTCATACTTCCTCGTGGACGAAACCTTTATGGCGAAAACCCACACCGCCGAGGCTGTCTTCCCTATCCCCGCTTGTACCACTAATTACGGCTACTTTAGCAAGCTTGGTCTTGAGGGCGAGAAGATTTCGGACATTGAGGATAAATTTGAAGACGCGGTTTTTAACGCCGCTACGGCTGGTCCACGTTACTTCGAGTTTGTGCTGACAGGCGCGGACGTTGAGACTCAGCTTAGCGACGAGGACTTTATTGAGGACCTTGTGACCGATATAAACAAACGGCTGAAATCGGGCGGCTTCTCAGCGAAGATAGCGAACGTGCCTATACTTTACGAAGCAGATACGGGCAGGTGCTTCGCGATTATCTCCTTTAATTAAGAAAACCTTTGAAGGGCGGCGTCTTATGGGGCGCCGCCTTTTTTGCGCGAAGTCTCGCTTTTGAGTTATCTGCCTTCTTTCCTATTCACCAGCAACTGACGTTTCCTAAACCCGCGAATTGCGTTGCTATCTGCTTTGCTTTTCCGCAAAGATATATTGCAGTAAGGTTATGTTCCCCTTAGTCGTTCTCTGCTCTCATATAGTCTCAGACTTTGACACAAACGCTTTGCGGCAACAGCATAAAAGCCACTATGTATAAAGAAAGCCGGTCAGTAAACTGACCGGCTTAAATAAATGGGGATATTACTTTGCTTTAGCTTTGTTTTTCTTTTCGCTTATCGCGAACGCGGAAACCGCTATGCCTACAAGCGCGATTGCCGCCATAAGGAGCGTGTACTTGTCGCTGAAAATCATCTTGCTGTTCATGTTTTCGGTGAGGAAGAAGGTGATTATCGCGCCGAGTGCGGGAACCAACGTTCCGAATCTCGCTGCCGTCTTGCTCTTTGCCGCTTCCTTCTTGCCGTTCTTCTTCTTTGTGAAGTAGCCGACTATCATAAGCGCGCTTGTTAAAGCCGTTATTACGGTGAGTATGAGGTTGAGCAGCGCCCAGCCTTCTCCGCCGTTTGCAAGAGGTATAGACGGGTCGTTAATGGTTCTTTCCGCTGTGCTCATGTAGTTTGCCATATAGGTCGCGTCGCCCTGCACCGTGTTGCCTATGCCGAGCTCTGTGCCTGTGGCAAGCGTCCACTCGCTGAAGTCGTAATTCTCTCTCGAAGGACCTGCGGGGAAGGAAACCGTGTCGCCAAGGTCGAAGCTACCCGTGCGGATAACAGTACCGTCGTAATCAACGAAGGTTATTGTGTAGCCGTCGGTGGGAGCCAGAGGAATTACGGGAGGAGTAATTATCGTAGTAGGCGTGGTGGGAGGAGTTACAGGGGGATAAATGTAGGGACGCTCATAAACCGTCAGCGTTCCAGCTACCGTGGTTACATCGTAGTTTATGGAAATTGTTCCTGCTTTAAATGTATAGTTCGTAATTCTGTTGGGGCTGTCACCAACGGGGAGCTGACTGCCTGTTACCGTTACGGTATCAAAGCCATCTGTTCCGATAAACGCACCGTCGGTTATTTTGTAGCCGTTTGCCGTAAGAGGCGCGCCGTCCCAAACCTTATTTGCGCTGTCCGCGGTGATTTCAATAGCTACAGGGGAAACCTCAAGCTTTCCAAGGGAGACCGCCTGAGTGTCTATAAAGTAGTTATCCGCTTTTGCTGTATCAAACACTATCTCCGCTGTGTTATCGCTTGAGCCTGCGTTGACCTGCGCTCCCGTATAGTTGAGATGCGCCGTTTCACCACTAAGAAGTCCGAATATTTCGCCGACCTCATTTTTAAGCACCGCGCCGTCGTAGGTCTTGCTCGCGCCCTCTGTTCTAAAGCTTACGGTTAACGTGTTAATCTTTACATAACCGCTGTTCACCTCGACTGTGACATTATACTCTGAGCCAGCTGATACGGTGAACATATCCTCTGTTAGCGTTAGCGGTGTTGTTCCTACGTCTGTTCTCGCGACGGAGCCGGTAAGACCATTTTTGAGTTCAACGGTAATTCCGCTGTTTGCGGGTATTCCTGTCACCTCATAGCCCGCCGTGTACTCTGTGCCGTCGTAGGGCTTCTCAATCTTCTCGCCGCTAATGGAAATCTTAACGTCGTTCTTCTCGCCCCACTGAGCATAGAGCACCGTATTTTCTGTTATCTTGATTTCGTTGCTCGCCGCGTATGAGGTGCCGCCGATTCCGTTGGCGCTTGTGTTCCAACCTGTGAAGTACTTGTGGTCAGGAGCGGCAAACATATTATCCGCGACCGTCGCATTTGTGTCGTAATCGTAGCTGCCGCCGTCTTTGGTAAGTGCGTCAGCGCCGCTTAGGTTGTTGTTATAGGTGAGGGTGTACTTGTTAACTGTCCACTGCGCGTAAAGGGTAATTGTTCCGCCGTTTAGAGCAACGAGGTTCTTTACGCTCTGCTTGTCGGTGTACCTAACTCCGCTTCCGTCGGTTGCTGTGTTCCAGCCCGCGAAGGTGTGTCCGACCTTTTCAAACAGATTAGCGGAAAGCGCCTTTGTTTCGTCATAGGTAAAGGTCTGGCTGTAGGTCGCGTTTACGCTGCTGGTCGGAACGGTAGGAAATGTGTTCGTCGCGCCGTTGCCGTTGAAGATTACCTGATAGTTGTTCGCCGTCCATTTAGCGTAAAGGTTGCGGTCACTGAGTATCGCTGTTTTGAAGCTGAAGGCGTCGCCTGTGCAGTTAGCGTTAGAATACCAGCCACCGAAGGTGTAGCCCGTTCTTGTCGGGTCTGCGAAGGCTTTCGCGGTCTTATTGTGAATGACCGTTTGAGTATTAATCGCCGTCTCGTTCGCTTCAACATTCATATAGAAGTTGACCGTGTGCGCCCATGTGGCTTTCATAAAGCCGTCAACGTGCCAGCCGTCATTCTCGCGCTTAATGGCGTACCATGTAACGTCATTGTTGTCGTGAGCTATGTTCAGGCTGTCCGCTTTGGCGACCGCCTCGGCGTTAATTGTGCTTAGGTTGCTTCCGAGGAATGGAGTAATGCCGTTGCCGTTAACAAACACCCAAGTCTCATAGGTGCTGGGGATAATTTCTGGGGTAAGGTCAGGCAGTGTGATTTCAACTACCTGATTTTTATCGTTGCACTTTCTTACTGTGAAGAAGTTGTTTACGCTCGGGCGCGAGGTTCCGTAAGCTCTCTGCCAAGCGTCAAGCTCCTCCTGCGTCGCGAACTGGGTGGGGTTAACCACCGCGACATAGAAGCCAGCGTAAACCTTGCGTGTTTCCTTAAAGCTCGCTTCAAAGGTTACGTCGCCGTTAACAAGCTTCTTTTCTTCGGCTGCTTCAAACGTGCCTTCCTTTACAGTCCAGCCGTCAAAGTCAAAGACGTGGAACACATGCTTATCGTCTTCCGTCGTTTCCTTTGTGGGCTCCGTGGGATTAACAATCTCTGTACCGTAATCGAAGGTGCCTTCAGAGATTAACTTGTCACCGTCCACGAATTTTACCGTGTACTTATTAACGTCAGCCTTGAAGTTCGCCGTTACATTAACGTCGCCTTCAACCTTTGCGCCAGCCGTCATATCAACGCCGGTCCAGTTAGCGAAGCTGTAGGTGTACTGCGCCGTTTTAGCCGCCTCGGTAGCGGTAACCGTCTTGTCACCTACGGTAAGAACGTTATCCGTGACCGTAATAGCCGCGCCGTAGGGAACCTTTTCAATAGTTGTCTCAGATACCGCGCCGTATCCAGCAGGCGCTACGCCTATAGTTACGGTGTAGGTTCTAAGGGTGGGGGTGTAGCTCGCCTTGTAGGCGGCGTGACCCGCTATTTTACCTTCTTCAAGCGCTGTTCCGCTGACATACTCCCAACCGCTGAACGCGTAGGTGTACTGCGCGGTCTGTGCCTTGACGGGAGGATTTACAACACCGTCGTAATTTCCGTCACTGCCCAACGCGCCCGTAACTGTGTCTAATACCGTAGTTCCGTCCTCGTCGTAGTATGTGACGGTGTAGGTGTTCTGGGTCCACTTTGCGTAGAGGGTCATGCTCGCGCTTACGGTATCATTACCGAAATCCCATTCGTTTCCATCGGTGCAGGCGCTATCGGTGTACCAGCCGCCGAACTCGTAGCTTGCGTCAGTGGGCTCAGTAGGAGCTGTTATTGTGCTGCCTTTAGTAATTCCCGTTATCTGTGCGGGAGCCGCTCCGCCGTGACCGTTGTTATCGAACGTAACAAC
>CAYWJF010000041.1:11846-14594 GCA_964458545.1 uncultured Oscillospiraceae bacterium
CCTGTGTATGACGCATACGTTGCCGTAAGCGCTCTGCCGTTATAATCTCTGCTCACGCTGGGCGAGGTAATAACTATATCAGCAGCTACGGGCTCTGCTTCCCACTGCGCGGTAAGGGTAAGCGCCGCGTTTACAGTATACACCGTGTTCTCGGTATAAGTATTTACGCCGTCAGACCAGCCTTTGAAGATAAATCCGCTACGGGTAGGCTTGGTTCCCGTTGAAAGAGTAAGGTTCTCACCGTGTATTTTAGTCTGGCTCGCGGGAGCGCCTGTACCACCGTTCGCGTTGTAGGTTACCTGATAGGTTTTCGCGGTCCACTTCGCGAAAAGTTCAACATTTTTGTTTATTTTGGTGTTGAAGTTGAACGCATACGCCGAGAGATTTCCGTTTTGGTCTTTTGTATACCAGCCCTCGAAATTAAAAGCGTCGTCGGTAGGATTCGTAGGTCTGTCAGCCTTCTTGTTCTTCTCTACTGTCTGTGTGGCGGGTGCGTTACCGCTTCCGTGTCCGTTTAGGTCGAAGGACACGGTGTAGGTAGCGGGCGCGTTCTTCGTGTAGACAAGGTGAAGAACACCTGTATCGTTATAGTCTGCCCATCTATTTGCAAGGTTGCCATCGACTGTATAATACTGGAGTTTGTTTTCGTAGACGTTATTGTTGTCAAGCAATTTAAACTGCGTTACCTTATTGCGCTGTTCTTGGGTATGACCTTCATAATAGAAGTAAGACGCATTGTAGGTATAGCCCTCAATTTGCTTTGCAAGAGCGTCGGAAACCGTAAGTATACCGTTAGCAAAATTATTTGTTATTTCAAATTCGCCAGTAATACCTGCGTTAAGTCTTACTCCTTTTTCGTCCTCAAAACGAATCTTTATGCCCTTACCATTGTAATCAAAGGTGTACTGACTATTTGAAGTTGACATCTCAGCAGTCACTACGTTTGCATAGTACTTGTCGGGCTGAACGCTCTGTTCGACGGTTATGTTGTACGTCTCAGTATACGCGTTATAATTGTAACCACCTTGATAAGAACGTTTTACTACAATCGTCTTACCCTCTGCACTATCCTTTATATTAAACGAAATATTGTCTTTACCATTATTTAGATAAGAATAATTAATGCTTTCGACATATTCTCTGCCAGAAACAAATGTCCAACCATTAGTATTCATGTCGTATGGATATGTTTTATCAGACTGAAGTAAAACTCTATCTCCGACCTTTGCAGTCTTATATTCTACAGTTCCATTATTACCCGATGCTACCTGCTTAGAATTAACTAAAACGTAAATCGAAAACGCGTCAACATCTACAGCTATGTTGTTAGTCGCCGCAGTTTCGGCTACCTTTTCGGGGGCCGCCGCCGCGTCAGCCATATGGAAAACCTCGGTGGTGTCCGCCGCCGCTACCGCGGGCGCGTCCGCGACACTTAAGGTAAACCTTACGTTTACGTCGCCATTCGGCTGAATCTCAACGCCCTCGGCGTTAAAGAAGCTAATATCAAACGCGCGCATGGCGGTAACCTCGCCGTCTACCGCGCCTTCAATAGCGCCCTCGACCGCCGCAGTTACCTCGGTTATTTTAACCGTCGTGCCGTTCGGGAAAACTCCCGCCGCCGCGTTTATCTCTATTTTTGTTCCGCCTACTACCTCTGTAGCGGAGAAAGCGACAGACTCCTCGACGGGTGTCTCGTCAGCAGGCTCCTCAGCCTTAGGCGCGTCGTCTTCGGGTTCAATCGGTGTTTCACCAACGGGTGTCTCACCTGCGGGCTCAATCGGCGTTTCACCGACGGGCGCCTCTTCAACAGGCTCTTCCGCCTTGGGCTCGTCGCCTGCGGGTTCAACCGGTGTTTCACCGATAGGAGTCTCGCCTGCGGGCTCAGCGGGTTCTGCGGGTTCGACAGGCTCAATCGGTGTTTCATCGGCGGGCTCTGCGGGTGTCTCGGGAGCGGGCTCCGAGGGTACGGTTTCTACAACCGCCGCGGGCTCCGCTACGGGCTCTTCACTCGTCGCAAAGACATTCATGGGCAGCATGGTTATTACCATCGCTACCGCAAGAAGTGTTGATAACGCTTTCTTTAACATTGTCTGTCCTCCCAAATTGTTGTTTCTTACTTCACTGACTCTGTAATTCTTATTCTTCATTGCCTTGCTCTACCGCGCTGTCCATTAGCTTTATTAGCTCCAGCGCGCTTCTGAACTTTTCTTCCTTACCACCCTCGAGCCATTTTAGCGTGCCCTGCCATGTGGCGTTCTGGCGGTAAAGCACGGTCACTACGAAGGTAGCCTTGTCTTTGTTCTGCTCGGTCTTTTCTTCCAATTCCATCTCTCTTACTCCGTCTTTTTCTTTATGCTTACCGAAGGTTCTAATACCAGACGCCGCTTTGGGAAAATTTCTTCGTTCAAGTAAATCCTCAAGCGCCACTACCATATGCGCCGTCTGTGAAAAGGTTATCGGTCTTTCAAGCTCCTCGGCTTCGATTACTCCTAAGTAATCGCCCTCGGCGGTCTTATCCACTATTCGTATTTTGAACTTATTCCTTAAGCCCGACATATATGCACCCGTATTTTTATTTTTACAATTTCATTTTACACGCCGTCGGTAACAGATTCGGTAACAAAAGTATAATTTGGAGCAACTTTTTGAGACTAATTCACAATTTTTTGTAATTCAGTTACTTTGTAACTCATTTGCGGTTTTATTATACACATATATTTATGAAAAGAAAATAGAATTTACGAAAAA
>CAYWJF010000042.1:0-14318 GCA_964458545.1 uncultured Oscillospiraceae bacterium
CATATGTCCACGCCGCTCGAGTATCGTGACCTTGACGAGCAAAAGGAGCAGGAGCTTTACGCCACCCGCTCGGGGAGAAACCTCAAGAATGCGCTTTCTATATTCTGGTCGCTCGCGACCATCGCCTATCTGCTTGTAAGCTTCCTTACAATGCGCTGGGATATAACATGGCTTATCTGGCCCGTAGCGGCGGTTGTCTCGGGCATAATTAAAACCATCTGGGGGTTAGCGAGTAACAATGAATAGTAATAAAAGCTTTTTAATAGGCAAGCTCATAGCGCTTTTGCTGTTGCTTGCGGTAATAGTAACGTTGGGGGTATATTTCATTACGGGAAACAAAACAAGGCTTCCGCTTGCGTGGAATTTTAACACCCGAAGCGAGGAGAACCTCATTTTAAGTGAGGAATACAGCGGGGTTGATGCAATAAATGTAAACACCGCGTCCTTCTCCGTAAGGGTTGAGAAGTACAGCGGCGAAAAGGTGAAAGTAGAATTCTACTGCACCGATAAGGACGGTAAGGATTATATCAAGCTTACACAGGACGCATCCTCCCTTAGCGTTAACCAAAAGACGAATAGCGAATTTTTTAGCGTCTACAACGCTTCTGTCGTGGTGCTTGTGCCGCAAGACAGCGCGTACGATTATTCGATAAACACCGCGAGCGGCTCGATAAGACTTGAAGCGGCGAGTGGCAACGTAGATATAGGCTCCGCGAGCGGTTCGGTTAGGGTAAGCGACGGTGGAGAAAAGTTAGGCGTCACTACGGTTAGCGGCAGTATCAGGGTGAGCGGCGCGTTTATAACGGCTAACCTTAACAGCACAAGCGGCTCAATAAGAGCGATGGCGGACGAAAAGAGCGAAAGTCTCGACGCAAATTCCGTAAGCGGCTCGATTAAGATAATGCTTGACGGAGCAAATGACTATGCCTTTGATTGCTCAAGCACAAGCGGCAGTATCAGAGACGAGTACACAGGCTCACGCTACGGTAGTTACGGAAACGGAAAGGTCGGAGCGGGAACGCTCAAAGTCAGCGCCCACTCAACCAGCGGTAGCATACGCCTTGAGGACTGGAACGACTAACAAATAGTATTAAGAAGCCCGAAGCATTCGCTTCGGGCTTTACTTATTTTGTGCTGTTTTCTTTGTCTATCCAGTACGCGAGAGTAGAAAAGAACTTATCGGGCTCAAACGGCTTTGTAAGGTGCGCGTTCATTCCCGCGTCGTGACTCTTTTGTGTTTCTTCATCAAAGGCGTTCGCCGTCATTGCGATTATTGGTATCGTCTTTGCGCGCGGGTGGGCGCAGGCGCGTATCTGCCTTGTCGCCTCTAAGCCGTCCATAACAGGCATACGGATATCCATAAGTATCGCGTCAAATTCGTCGGGCTTTGAGGTAGCGAAGGTATCAAGCCCTACCTTGCCGTTCTCAGCGTGTACCGCCGTGACGCCTTTTTTGCCGAGCATCTTCATAGCTATCGCGGCGTTAAGTGGGTGGTCCTCGCATAAAAGAACATGCCGTCCCGAAAGACAAACGTTCGTATGCTCTCCGAAAGTATCGACGGTGGCTAAAAACTCCTCCTTAGTCATAGGGTGGGTTGGAATATCAATAACGAAGGTGCTGCCCTTTCCGAGGGCGCTGTTTACATTTATTGTGCCGCCCATAAGCTCAACAAGGTTCTTGCAGATGGCAAGCCCCAGCCCCGTGCCTCCGCTTTTTTGCGACTGGCTGTTATTCTCTTGAGTGAAGGGCTCAAACATAGTTTTGGCAAATTCCGGGGAGATGCCCACGCCGTTGTCCTTTATCTCGTGGTGGCACCACGCCTTACCGCTTTCATCAATTATCTGTCGGTACTTATACTCTATTGTGCCGCCCTCAGGCGTATACTTTACGGCGTTGTTAAGTATGTTGACAAGCACCTGCTGAACGCGAATTTTATCAAAGCATTGGTAAGGATACTTTAGCGTTCCGAGGTCTGTAGTAAAGGTCTGGTGCTTATCGTTAGCCTGTTCACGTATTATTGTTATGACAGTGTTTACGAACTGCTCGGCGTCTACGGGTACGCTGTTAAGGGTGACCTTTTCCTGCTCTATCCTTGACATATCGAGTATGTCGTTAATTAGACTTAGCAGGTAGTCGGCGGAATCGTGTATCTGCCTGAAGTAATTAAGCGATTTTTCATCGCTTATCTCGTCGAGGGCGAGATGGGTAAGACCGAGTATAGCGTTCATCGGTGTTCTTATGTCGTGGCTCATTCGCGCGAGAAAATCGCTTTTTGCTATGCTTGCTTGCTTCGCCGCGTCCAGCGCTTCCTGAAGCGCTTGTTTCTTTTCCTGTTCTTTTTCGTATAGCTCTGTTACGTCGGCTCGTGTGGCAATAACCGTCTGTGCCTCACGGTCAAGCCAGCAAAAGCGCATAAGCTTGTAAAACGGCTTTGAACGGTTGAGATTAGGTAGCTTAAACTGATATGAGTAAACCTCCGTACTGTTTAGCCTTTTAGCTATATTTTTGCGGGAGATGTCCTCAAAAACTTCATCGAGCTCCTTGCTGCTGTCAAACTGGCTAAAGAATTCCTTAAGCGCTTTTTCGTAAGGTACATTTGTAAGACTCTTTAAGGTTGCGTCGTTCTCGGTGTTTGCATAGGTAGTCATACGGTTGCTCTTAAGCTCTATGACCGAAATGAGGTCGTAATCCATCTTAACGATAGAATCAATAACCGCTTGGAAGATATGCTCCTTATCGACGTCCCAGTGGCTGAGATATGCCATTATGTCGCCGCTAAGCGGGTTTTTAAGCATCTTTACATGGGCGTTTACCCATTTGAGCTTGCCGCTTTTAAGCCTTGTGCGGTATTCCATCTGTCTGTCGGTCACGCCCGCTTGGAAATCGTGTAAAAGCTGGGTGGGCTTAAAAGTATCATAATATTTTTTACATTCGGCTTTATCGGGAATAGAGCGAACGCAAAGCTTATGAAAATCCTCGTTCGTGAGAAGAAGCTGGGTTCTGTCGGGAATAACTTCGTTTGCTATTCGCCGTTCCTCCAGCTTCATTGTGGAGAGGTTAAGGCGATTTGAGCTTATTAGACTGTCACCTATTGAGTTGCGGTAGTCCATCTCCTCCTGATAACGCCGCTGGGCGTTAATCGCCTCGGTTATGTCGGTGGTTGAGCCTATCGCATAGAGTGGCGCTCCGCTTTCGTCATACTGATTGGTAAAGGTGACCCTCAGCCACGACCAGTCGTTATGACCGAGCTTTTTGCCGCGTATTACCCCCGTTACCATCTTTTCGCCGTTCTTGAGGCGGTCGACGATAGAATAAAGCTGGTTCTCGTCGTCTGGGTGAACGAAGCTTCTAGTCACGAGCGAATGGGGAATATTGTTTACCGTCCGCACGTCCTCGGAATAAGCGTTGGTGGACGAACGCATAAGCAGTATATCGTTTTTAAGGTCCAGCTCCCACGCGTTAACGCTTGCCGCCGCCATAGCCACGTCGAGTAGCGAATGGCTTCGGCGAAGCTCGCCTTCAAGGGTCAACAGCTCATTCACGTTGGAATAGCTGCAATATAAAACAATGCGTTCGCCCTCGCGACGGTACACCGTAGCGACAAAGCGAACCCATAAATAATTATCGTTTCCGCCGAGCAGACGGCAGATAATATCCACCGTATTTTGCCCCTCGGCAATTTTCAGTAAAGCCGCGTTAAGTAGCGGGCGGTCAAGCGGATGAATAGCGTCGAGCGAGCGGTCACCCGTGAACATAGTTCGGCTCGTTCTGTCGGCGTTTATCATACGGAAATAGCCGTCGTTGACATATATTGTGGACACCTTGCCGTCGTAATACTCATAAACGCCTATGCCGCCGGGAAAAGCGTCCAGTAAGCCTTTGGCTTTATCGTTTCCGTCAAAAAAATCTTTCATAAAAATCCTTCCGCGAAAAGGGAGTTCGGGAACTGTATAAAATATTATACCATTTTATAACTATTTTGAAAAGCCTTTAACATACATCAATTTAGTTAATCGCTACTCCGCGTTTTTTAGTTCAAAAAGGGTAAAGTCTGCGCTGCCTATGTTTCTTGTTCCGCCGGAGGTTGCGTATATCCCCGCGGTGACCCCCGTGAAGCCGCCCGCTCGTTCGGTAGAAAGAAAATCGAGGCGTACGTTGTCGGCAACGACACGGCGCTTATCGGCTAAGCTAAAGGAAAACCGTGCGGTTTCGCCGCTTATCGCTATATTCAGCGAGCAGCTAAGCGAGCTTATCTTCAGTCGCTTTAAGACACTTTCCTTTTTATTCTCGCATTTTACAATCTGAACGAAATATCTGTCGTCATTTCGAGTGAGTGTAAAGCGAAGGCAGTTTTCGTTGTTCTGCAAAAGAACAAGTCCCGCCTCGGCGTGGGAGAGGAAGGAGCGAAGGGTAAGCTCGGCGGTAACGTCGCAATGAAGCGAGCTTAGCCGAAGCCCTATGTAGGCGGGGGACTTATGCTCGGTTATCTTTTCCGAAAGAAGCCGTAGCTTTAGCGCTTCGCTCGTAAAGCCGAAGAAGTCGGACGGATTTCTAAGCATCATAAAGTTATGCGGCAGCGTTGCTGTCTCTGGGGTTAGCTTTGTTACAGGCGGCTCAACGGTATACTCCGTAAGCGGAAGGCTTATCTCCTCCTCAAGCCTTCCGATACCCTCGTTTACAAAGGGCCAACCGTCGTGCCAAGTTACCTTAGCAAGGAAGGTTTCGCGCCCAAAGTATGAATGATTGTTGTAGCGGCGGCTTGCGAGAAGCACCATATACCAACGCCCGTCAGGCGTGGAAACAAGGTCGCCGTGTCCCGCGTTCACAACGGGGTAATCGGGACCGAGATGGCGGTGGGTGAAGATAGGATTATGCGGGCAACTCTTATACTCGCCAAAAAGGCACTCGCTGCGCGCAACGGTTATGCTGTGATGTATTGCCGTGCCCGATTCCGCAATGAATAGATAGTAATAGCCGTCCTTTTTATAAATGTGCGGACCCTCGGGCCAAGTTGCGTCCTTCATTGCGCCCTTCCAAAGGATATATTCGTCTCCCGTAAGCTTCATCTTTTTTAGGTCAAGCTCGCGCAGCCAAATCTCATAGTCACCGCTGTAGCGCGCGTCCTTGCTCTCACGAGAGCCGACATAGTAACAGCGCCCGTCGGGCTCAAAGTAAAGGCTTGGGTCTATCCCGTCAGCGGCGGAGCCGAGAAGATACGGCTTTGACCACGGACCCGCGGGGTCGCTCGCCGTTACGATAAAATTACCTCCGCCCGACACGTTAGTGCAAATTATATAGTAAGTATTATTATAATATCTTATAGTAGGCGCAAATATCCCCTTGTCGTGCGCGCAGTTTTTTAGAGGCAGCTGCTCGGGCGTAGTTAGTGCGTTGCCTATCTGTTCAAAGTGACACAGGTCGCGGCTTTTGAACACGGGTATGCCGGGGAAGTAGGCAAAGGTGGAATTAATGATATAGTAACAGTCACCCGCGCGGCAAATAGACGGGTCGGGGTAGAAGCCCTTAAGTATAGGATTGTGTGAGGTAAACATCTTGCCCTCCAAGAAAATTAAGAGTATACTAATAACAATATTGTATTTAATATTTTATCATATTTTTTACCGTGGGAAGCAGACCCAAGGGCAAAATATAAAAAATATGTAATATACACAAACGACGCGAGAAATTTTATCGAATCGGACAAATCTAACAAAAAATAGATTACGAAAAGATTAATTCTATTGACAAATACAATCGCGGGTGGCTATAATCAATGCAGTTCGTAAGTTTGGAAACGAAAAAATTTACGATTCGTACCTGTTTCCTTTACAGGAAACCCAAACAGTATTTATCGGCGCAAGCCGTTAAATAATATAAAAAATTTCGGAGGAGACTATGAAAAAGTTTTTGGCAATCGCACTTGTTCTTGTTCTCGCTCTCAGCTGCTTCGCGGCCTGCACAGGCAACGGCGGTGGAGAAGAGAAACAACCCGAAGGCAAGCAGACAATAAACGTTTATGCGTTTACTGACGAAGTGCCCAACATGTTCACAAAGTATCTTGAGATGCACCCCGAGTTCGCTGAGAAGTACGACGTTAACGCGACAATCATCGCGACAACTGACGGACTCTATCAGCCCGCTCTCGACCAGGCTCTTGCTGGTGGCGGCGCGGACGCTCCCGACATCTATTGCGCAGAGGCTGCTTTCGTACTTAAGTACACAACAGGCGACGCTTCTGGTTATGCTGCAACTTACAATGACCTCGGAATCGATGTAGCGGCTGAATCCGCTGCTGCCGAGATCGCTCCTTACACCATGGAAATTGGTACCCGCGCTTCCGACGGACAGGTTGTTGGTATGGCTTACCAGGCAACTGGCGGCGCGTTCATCTATCGTTCCTCTTATGCTACCGAAGTTTTCGGCGATGATTCCCCCGCTACAGTTGAAGCGGCTATCGGCGCTGGCTCCGGCAACTGGGACAAGTTCTTTGAGGCTGCTGAAGCTCTTAAGGCTAAGGGTTATGCTATAATCTCCGGCGACGGCGATATGTGGCACGCAGTTGAGAACAGCTCCACTCAGCCTTGGGTTGTTGACGGCAAGCTCGTCATCTCCCCTGAGCGTGAAGCTTTCCTCGACCTCTCCAAGAAGCTTAAGGACAATGGTTATCATCACGATACACAGGACTGGACCGAAGCTTGGTATGCTGACATGAAGGCAGACGGTAAGGTATTTGGTTTCTATGGTCCTGCATGGCTCATCAACTACGTTATGGCTGGTAACTCCGGCGGCGAAGCTCCTGGCGAAGGCTCCTACGGCGATTGGCGCGTATGCGCTTCCAACGTTGGATTCTGCTGGGGCGGCACATGGCTCATTGCTAACAAGGACACCACAAAGACCGAAGCTGTTGCTGAACTTATCAGATTCGTAACTCTTGACGCTACCGAGAATGGTCTCCAGACCGCTTGGGCGAACGGTTCCTTCACAGGCACAAAGGATGCTTGCTCCTCCAACGTAGTTATGAGCAAGGCTGACGGCTCCCTTGACTTCCTCGGCGGACAGAACATGTTCCCCGCTTTCATGGAAGGCAACAAGTATGCTAACGGCTCCATCCTCACACAGTACGACGAGCAAATCAACGGCAAATGGCGTGATCAGGTTCGTCAGTACACTTCCGGCGCGAAGGATAAAGAGACTGCTATAGCTGACTTCAAGCAGGCTGTTGCAGACGAGCTCGGAATCCAGGCTGCGTAATTAAACTAACAAAGTTAGTATAATAAGCAACTAAAATTATGGACGGACGGATAAACTTCCGTCCGTCCATATTTCATTAAAAAGGGTTACCAAGCCCAAAGGGGGAAAGACCATGCCAGACATTACCAAGCGTAAAAAAGGCGTAAGCTACGCAAAGTACGGCTATATCTTCAGTATTCCCTTCATAATAGCCTTCTTAGCTTTTATGCTTTATCCGACGCTTTACACTATTGTAATCGGTTTTACAGATTTAAAGGGAGTTATTCCCGGACCTGTCCATATTCTTGAAGACCCCCTCGCAAACTTCAAGTCTATACTTTCTAACCAGACCTTCTTAAAATCCATGGGCAATACCTTTGTTATTTGGATTGCCAACTTTATTCCTCAGTTAGGCCTCGCTCTTTTACTTACCGCGTGGTTTACAAACCGCAACCGTAAGATAGTGGGACAGGGCGCCTTTAAGGTTCTCTTCTATATGCCTAACATTATTACCTCGGCGACTATCGCTATACTGTTTTCTTGCCTCACCGCTTACCCGAAGGGCGTTATCAATGACATTCTTCTTTCGTTAGGCTGGATAGACCAAGCGTACTTCTTCCAGCAGAGCACCGTGTGGGCAAAGATAATAGTAGCGTTTATCCAGTTCTGGACCTGGTACGGATATACCACCATTATTCTTATTTCCGGCGTACTTGGAATTGACCCCGGTCTTTTCGAGGCGGCAGAAATCGACGGAGCGTCACCCACCCAGACTTTCTTCCGTATTACGCTCCCTTGCATGAGAACAATAATTCTATTTACGCTTATTACGAGCCTTGTCGGCGGTCTTAATATGTTCGATATCCCGAAGCTGTTCGTTTGGAACGGCGGACCCGATAACTCAACCATGACCGCAAGCGTATTTATCTACGTTAAGGCATTCTCGGGCACCTACCTCTATAACGAGGCTGCCGCGGCGAGCATGATAGTCTTCGTAATAATCGTGGTTCTTTCCGCGCTTCTGTTCTATCTCATGAGAGACAGAGTTGACGCAAGACACAAGAAAGAGATGAAGCGTCTCGAAAGAGCTGAAAAGAAAGCAGCAAAGGAGGCGGCGAAATGAGTGAAGCTGTAGTAGTAAGAAAGAAAAAGAAAGCTAAGCCCGGCGCGGTAATAATGAAAGTTATTATCTATGTCGTCTGCATCTTCCTTGCCATATTAAGCATCTTCCCGTTCTGGACGATGATAGTAAACGCGACCAGAAGCACCTATGAAATTCAGGGTATGGCTATTTCGCTAATCCCCTCTACCCACCTTGCGGATAACCAAGCAGTTCTTGAAGGTAAGATATTCAACGCGCTTGTTGGTTTCAAGAACTCGTTTATCATTGCGGCGGGCGCGACTGTCTGCGCCATCTACTTCTCGACCCTTACCGCATACGCGATAGTGGCGTACAGCTGGAAGATGAGACAGCCGTTCTACACGATGATACTCGCGGTTATGATGATACCCGGTCAGGTTGTTAGTATCGGTTTCTATCAGTTCATGTACGCGATACACTTTACCAACAATATGCTGGCGCTTATCTTGCCAAGTATAGCGGCGCCAATGATGGTCTTCTATATGCGACAATATATGCTGCCATCACTAAACCTCGATATCGTAAACTCCGCGCGTATTGACGGCGCGGGTGAGTTCCGTATCTTCAACAGCATAGTGCTTCCTATTATGAAGCCCGCTATGGCTACACAGGCTATCTTCACCTTCGTTTCCACATGGAACGCCCTGTTTATGCCGATGATACTCCTCACAAGAAAAGAAAACTACACAATGCCTATTATGGTAAGCTTACTTAAGGGCGATATCTACAAGACCGAATACGGCGCGGTTTACCTCGGACTTACACTTACCGTACTTCCGCTCTTCATAGTATACTTTGTCCTTTCCAAGTACATTATCGCGGGCGTTGCTATGGGTTCGGTAAAAGAGTAAGAGATGGACGAAAAGCGAAAACTACTGTCGAGCACTGCCGACGGTTTCAAAAAAACACTCGGCCGTGTCGCCGACCTTGTATTACTCAATCTGTTCTTTATTATCTGCAGTCTGCCGATAGTAACTATCGGCGCGGCGCTTACGGCGAGCTACAGTTATCTCTTCCGCATTACGCGCGGAGATACACACAGAACGCCATATTCGGAATTTTTCAAGGACTTTGTTAAGGCATTGAAGAAATCTACGCCTGTTTGGCTGTTACAGTTGCTTTGCATGGTAATACTTGCGGGAGACTTTTATTACGCGGTCTTCCTGTGCGAGCCAAGGAACACATTTTTCTTAGTTTTTTCTGTAGTACTCGGCTTTATCATTCTCTCAGCTTCAGTTTGGATTTTCCCCCTTATTGCGAGGTATGACAACAAGCTGAAAGCACAGATAAAGAATGCGTTTCTTATGGCGGTGGCACATTTCCCCAAAACGCTGCTGTTGGTGATAGTTTGGGTAGTATGTATAGTTTTTCCGCTGCTTTCGCAGTTTTTGCTCTACTACTTAGGCTGGCTTTGGATGATGTTCGGTTTCTCCTTCCCTATGTTCATCACCGCGCTTATGCTTCGTAAGCCGTTTGGCAACGAGCCAAGCCCAGATGACGAGGAAATAAAGGTAGAAATCCCCAAAGCAAAGAAGTAACATTAAAAGGTCCTTGCGGTTTACCGCAAGGACCTTGTTGTTTTTCGTTTTGAAAGGCGAACGTGCCGAAAAGCAGTTCGAGAAGGGCTATTCGCTGTAGATAGCCGGGTTTTCAAAAAACATATCGGAAAGTGAGCGAGCCGCGCCGAGCCCGTCAAGTTCAAAGAGGGAACGAGTATCATACAGCGTCTCGAAAGCGCCTTCTGCGGGGAAGTATCGGAACGCGGCGGTCTCCGCCTTCAACGCTTCATCAAAATATCCGTCAGCGTGTGAGTAATCACCCTGAAAGATAACGACGTCGGGGTTATATACAAGGCAGATATTGCGAAGTGCGAGCGCGAACAAATGCGCAAGGTTTGCTATAATGCCCTTAGCGTAGCTGTCGTTTTCGTGCGCCGCGTCAAAAAGAGGCGAGAGAGATATCTCCTTAGGCTTTACTTTAAAAAGCGGAGAAGCGGAGCTCGGAGGGTTCTTCTTTATCTGCTCCTGCACACGCTTAATGCTTATCAGCCGCTCAAAGCAACCGCGGCTTCCGCAGCCGCAGACCTCCTTGTCGTTAGGGTCAAGGGTCATATGCCCTATCTCACCTATAAGCGAATCTTTCCCGTTAAGAATATGTCCGTTCTCTATAAGGCAAGCGGAAACGCCCCATGTTGTGAAAAGCACGAGCACACGCTTATCGCGGAAGGCTTCGTTAAGAAGCACCGAGCGCCCCGCCATCTTGCCGGAGTTCTCGATAAAAGCCTCAACCTTTTTGCCGTATATTTTTTTGAGATAATCCGCTACGGGGATATCTTTGCCCCAAGATGGGTTTAAAGAGCTGTATTTTAGTCGGCGTGTTTTATAGTCTATCGTTCCCGCCGTGGAAAGACTTACGCCGTAAAGACTTGTGCGGTCAAGCTTGTTTTCTTTAAAAAAGCTATCGGAATGCTCCTTAAGAACCGAAAACACCTCGTCAATAGAGGTTGGCAGCGAAAGAGAGGTTTCGCGGTAGGAAAGCTTATGACCTAAAAGGTCATAAAGCGAGAAGTTGAGGGTTCCGGGCCAAAGGGTTATGCAAAGAAGGGTCTTATCCACTAAAAGCTTGAAGCGGTCGGGCTTTTTCCCGCCTACCTCGGTAGAGTTGCCCTTGCCCGTCAGAACAAGAACGTTTTTTGAGCAAAAGAACTGAATAGCGCGCATAACGGTAAGCTTGCTTATTCCAGTAGCGGAAGAAATATCGCCTGCCGTGTACTCTCTTCCGTCACGGAACGCGTTTAGTATTTTTACGCGGTTCTGGTACTTCAAATCCGACGGCATAGCCGCGGACAGCGAGCTTGAGAACTGCGCGTTTGCGTTGTTTGCGACAGAAGACATAGAAATTCTCCATTCAAAAAAGTATAATAAAAAGTATAAGTGGGTTTATAAATAATATATTATAACTATAGCATTGAACTATGTTAAAATCAATAGAGTCGAAAAGGAGTTCTTTTATTCAATACATTATCAAATGATAAGAAGTGTCAGTGAATTTTCGTCTTAATGGTTGATAAACGAATAAAAGCATAGAATAATTATATCAAGACGCTTACCGAACAATTTAATCGGAGAATATATATGAACATAAACGAGATACAAAGGGCTATGCTCACAGGCGGGGTTGTGGATATGTCGAATGACAAAGCTCCAAAGACGGTTGCCTCGCGCGAAATTGTCGCTTTTCGGCTACTTCTTTTAGACGAAAACAGAGACGAACGCAAAAGCTTTCGTATAACAAGCTGTGAGGACGGCGCTCACTACCGCTTCAGCGGCACGGGCGAAGAGGGCGAGAGGATAAACGATGTTGACTGCCTTATCACCGAGGAGGAGTTATCCGACCTCAGCGAAATAGTGCGGGCAACTGACCTTGCCGCGCTTAACGGGCGTCACCTTAAGTCGGAAAAGGGCGAAAGCGAAAGTTTTTCGCTTGATATAGAGTACAAGTCTGGCGAACGGATAGTCGCCTCCTTCCGACGCGTTATTCCCGAAGGCTGGCAGGAGAAGAGAAAACGGATTTACTCCTTCTTTGAGGCGCTTACCAAGCGTCACGGCTATACCTTAGAGCCGTCCGCCTTAAAAACGGCTATAACTCGTGGCGGCACAGTGGTGGCAAGCTATCACCCGAAAGCCACGCGCGGGAGTATGCGGGTGTTCCTCACGGTGGAGGATAAAGCCACCACGCTTGAATTCTTCGTCTGCGACGTTCCAGAGGTTAAGAAGGATGCCTTTACAAGCTTTGAAATCTCCCCGAACGAGATTAAGAACGGAATGAGCGCGAGAAACCGAGCGACAGGCGAACGGGTAGACGACGCCGCGCTTGTGGAAAAGGCGGTAGCAGACGGAGAATACAATATTCGTCTTGTATTTGATAAGGGCGAGGCGGAAACCTACAGAATATAAGAGAAGGCGGGGAGACCCCGCTTTTTCTATGCTTGAAATAAAGCCGAAAATATAGTAATATATCAACTACCGCATTTAGCTAAGGAAAGAAAAACAAAGATGAATCAGAAGCTTTGGACTAAAAATTTTACGATAATTACGTTCGGCACGGTAATATCAATGCTCGGAAATACCCTGTCGGGCTTTGGAATAGGTTTGCTGGTGCTCGACTATACGGGCTCGACATTCCTTTACGCGCTGTTTATGGTAGCGTACAACCTGCCAAAGATAATTATGCCGCTTTTGGCTGGACCCTACCTTGACAAGTTTTCGAGAAGAAAGGCTATCTATACCCTTGATTTCATCAGCGCGGGAATGTATGGTTTCCTTTTCTTTATTCTTAGGTTTGAGCTTTTTAATTACTGGATACTACTGTTCTTCTCTATGGTTATAGGCTCTATTGACAGCATCTATACCGTAGCCTACGATAGTCTTTATCCCAACCTTGTAAGCGAGGGAAACTATTCGAAAGCATACTCCATTTCAAGTATGATTTATCCACTTGCCGCTATAATGGTGCCCGTGGCGGCATATATCTATGACCGTGTAGGCATAGCGCCGATTTTCCTCTTTAACGCTGGAAGCTTCCTTGTGGCGGCGATATTCGAGACTATGATAAAGGTAGAGGAAAAGCATACAGGAGATATTTCAGAGCGGTATAACCTTAAAAAGTATTCTGCGGACTTCAAGGACGGAATTAGATACATAGCCGCCGAAAAGGGTCTTATGGTTATAACCGTTTACTTTTTTATTACCTTCCTCGGCACCTCTGCGTTCGATACGCTGACGCTTCCGTATTTTAAGGAAGAGCCCTCTCGCGGGGTAATGCTTTACACCTTCGTTATGGGCTGCAACGTTTTAGGACGGCTTATCGGCGGACTTATGCACTATAAAATTAAGCTGAAGCCAGAAAGAAAGTTCACGATAGCGTTGGTTGTTTACGCGGCTACTAATATAATAAGCATGACGGTGCTTTACACGCCCGAATACATAATGATGGCGCTTATGTTCATAAACGGATTTCTCAGCGTTAACTCCTACAATATCCGCATCTCCTCCACCCAAAGCTATGTGCCCGACACCAACCGCGCACGGTTTAACGGAACCTTTGGTATGATATGCTCGGCGGGCACAATACTTGGTCAGCTTACCTCGGGCGCGCTCGCCGATAAGCTACCTAAGCGTGAGATAATTGTGGCGTACGCTTTTGTTAACTTAATAGCCGTGTATTTCGTAATGTGGCTTGGGCGCAAAGCTGTAAAAAAGGTTTATAACCGAGAGCTTTAAGGAGCAAATATGAAAAAAGGAATACTTTTCGACCTTGACGGTACCCTATGGGATTCCAGCGAGAACGTTGTAATAGCGTGGAACCGAGCTTTTGAAAAGCGTGGCAACCCGCGCCGCATAACGAACGAGGATATGAGAGGCTTTATGGGCAAGCAGCTTATTGATATTGCCCGTCTTATGTTTCCGAACGAGAGCGACAGTGCGCTTGAAAGCATTCTGGACGAGTGTAGTAACGAGGAGCTTGCCTACTTAGAAGCCCACGGCGGGGTGCTTTTTCCGAGGCTTGAGGAAACGCTTAAGGAGCTTAAAAAGTCATATTTCCTCGGAATAGTAAGCAACTGTCAGAGCGGATATATTGAGGTATTTTTAAAGTATTACGGCTTTGAGAAGTACTTTGACGACATAGAATGCTCGGGCGACACGGGTCTTCCTAAGGGCGACAATATCGCGCTTGTGGTAAAAAGGAATAAGCTTGAAGGGGCAATATATATCGGCGATACGGCTGGTGACTGCGACGCGGCGGACGCGGCGGGGGTGCCGTTTGTTCACGCGGCGTATGGCTTCGGAAAACCTAAGCGCGAGACAATGCGGCTTGAGGCTATAGAGGAACTTCCGAGGCGTGCCTCAGATTATTTCAAAGAGTAAAAAACACGAAAGAGCGGGAA
>CAYWJF010000043.1:0-2737 GCA_964458545.1 uncultured Oscillospiraceae bacterium
ATGGCGTTCCTAAGCGCCTTCGCGGCTATGGTCGTTGCGGCGCGCTTCACCTCGGCTAACCCCCAAGCGGGCACCAGCTACGAGATGGACGCCATCGGTTCCTGCTTTATCGGCGGCGCGTCTGCGTACGGCGGCGTAGGTAAGGTAAGCGGCGCGGTTATAGGCGCTATCCTTATGGGTATACTTAACCTCGGAATGAACATTATCGGTATCGACAGTAACTTCCAGAAGGTCGTTAAAGGTATAGTTCTTCTTATCGCGGTTATCTTCGACGTTGTTTCAAACCGTAAGGCGAGAAAAGCGTAATAAGATATCAAAAACTTTCATTTTCTCCTTCTAATAGGTTCGAAAGACTGAGCACCTTTCGGGCAAGTGCGAAGAAAAGAGCGTCGGCGGAAGCCGACGCTCTTTTTTATCTTAGTCAAGATTAATAAACTTTGTGGCGGTTTTTCTTGAAAACGCGCCGTCGTGCTCAACGAAAATCATTGTGGGGCAGTACTGCGAAATTAGGTTTTCAAGCTGTACTCGCGAAAACAGGTCAATGAAGTTTAGCGGCTCGTCCCATATATATAGGTGTGCGCTTGTCGCGAGGCTTCGCGCGAGCGCCGTCTTTTTCTTCTGACCGTCGCTGTAATCCCCCGCGTCCTTCTCAAACATCTCGCGCGAGAAATCGAGCTTGCGAAGTATCGTAAGAAACAGCGTCTTGTCAATTCCCGCCTCCTCCGCAATGCTTTCAAGGCTACCCGAAAGCTTGGAGACGTCCTGCGGCACATAGGAGACTATAAGCCCAGAGCCTTTTGTAAAGAGTCCGCTGTATTCTATACCCTCACCGAGGATAAGCTTTAGTATACTCGATTTTCCTGACCCGTTTTTACCGGAAAGGCAGACGCGTTCACCGTTCCTTATGTCGAAGGTGACGTTTTCGCATACGGTGTTGTCACCGTAACGTATACTGACGGCGTTAAGCGCCGCAAGCACGCCCCCGCGGTAGCGAAGAGGAGAAAGCTTTAGCTCCTCGGTCTTCTCTATGTTCTTCAACAGCTTAGACTTTTCTTCCGCCGCCGAATTCATCCTGCTTTCGAATGCCTTTGCCCGCTTCATTGCCTTCTTGGCTTTCGCCGCCTCGTTAGGTCTTCGCGTGAGGCTCTTTTCTACCTTAGAGGGGTCAAAGCCAATCTTTCGGCTCTCCGCCTTGTTAGACCAGCTCTCAGAGCGCTTAGCCGCCTCTGAAAGCCGTCCTATTTCTCCGCGCAGCTTTTCATTCTGTGCACGTTCAAACTCGTCCTGACGCGATTTTGCCTCATACCAGACCGAGTAACTGCCCTTGACGACCTCTATATTCGTTTTGTTTATCGAAAGGGTGTGGTCGGTGCAGGCGTCAAGGAAATCTCGGTCATGGGAAACGAGTATAAAGCCGCTTTTTCCGCGAAGATATTCCGCTACGGTATGCCGCGCTTCGGCGTCAAGGTGATTTGTCGGCTCGTCTATAAGCAAAAAGCTGTTTTCCTTCAAAAAGAGCGCGGCAAGAAGAAGCTTTGAGCGCTCGCCGTTGCTGAGCGTATTGAAGGGGCGCCACAGTACACCTTCGTCCACGCGAAGCAGCGACAGCTCGCGAAGTATACGCCATTCCTCGACGTTCGGTATAATTTCCTCTATACAGTCTCGTGCGAGCTCGTCCTCGTCGCGTACGGGGTAGGGGAAGTATTCGAAATCCACTGTGGCGGTTATACTGCCCTTATACGGCAGCTCACCCGAAAGCAGTCGCAAAAAGGTGGTTTTGCCCCGCCCGTTGCGCCCGACAAAGCCTAAGCGCCAGTCGGTATCTATACGGAAGGAGACGTTTTCAAAGATGTTATCGAAGCTACCCTCATAGCCGAAGGTCAGCCCGTTTACGTTAATTAAAGACATTTTGTTTACCCCTCTTAAAATAGAAATAGCCGCGGAAAATACACATTTCCACAGCTTTACAGTACGAAAGGGGGTAAATAACCCTTACTATAATAAAAAGCCGAAGATGGTAACTTTCCCGCTAAGCTGCGCGATAAGAAAGGGCATAGCATGCCCATAACTTTATATCGCGTATAGACACTAGCAAGAAATAATGACCATCCCGAGCCTCCATTCGTTTTTTATGAAAGAATTTTAACCTAAAATAAGAGGAATGTCAACCTTAGAACAGCAAAACGACCGTTTTATGGTTCGGGATAAGTCAAACCGTAAAACAGCCGTCACGCCAGTAAGTTGAGATTTACTTATATTCAGAGAGTGAATACAATTCTAAAATAGCATAAATAAATAGAAAGTCAATAGAATTGCCACAAGTTGTTTCGAAATGCCACATTGGCAATTGATTATTGCCAAATTGCCGCAAAATAATACCGTTTCCACCTAAAAGATGGGAACGGTATTGCCACTTTTTGTGAAGCTGTTACTTTTAATCCTTTTTACCTTTTTTTTCAAAGAGGTCAAGCTTTCCGTTATTGTCCTTGTCAAGGGCGTCGATGAAGTCCGCGCGTCCGTTGCCGTCCTTGTCAAAGGTCGCCTTGAGTTTATCCTTAAGACTTTTGTTTTCCTCCACGGCTGCGTTGAGGTTCTCGTTGAGCGCACGGTTTTCGTTAGATAGATTTTCTTTTTCGTTTTTTAGCTGTTCGTTCTGCGCGGCAAGCTCCGCCGCTTCCTTTTCACTGCGTTTCTTTGCTTTCTCTATTGAGCGTTTGTCGGCAGTTGAAAGGATGCG
>CAYWJF010000043.1:2837-13829 GCA_964458545.1 uncultured Oscillospiraceae bacterium
TGTTTCCGCCGTCGTTTTGATTTCGTCTGTCATATTACAATTCCTCACTTGGTCGTGTGCTTCTCGTAGATAAGCTTTAAGCCCTCAAGAAGCAGCATATCGTCTAAAATTATATCTGTTTTGCAGTGCGGCTCTATTACCGCCGCAAGACCGCCCGTCGCGACTACCGTAGCCTTTCCGCCGAGCTCCTTGGTTATTCGCTCACACATACCGTCGAGCATAGATGCCGTGCCGAAGACCGCGCCCGATTTCATAGAATCCACGGTGCTTCTGCCTATCGCGGCTTCGGGCGCCTCGAGCGAAATGCCCACAAGGGTGGAGGTGCGCGAGATTAACGCGTCGGTCGCGACCCGCACGCCCGGAAGTATCGCGCCGCCGAGAAACGCGCCGTTCTTGTCGAGCGCGGTTATCGTCGTTGCGGTGCCCATATCAATTATTATGCAGGGTAAAGGGTACTTCTCCTTTGCGGCGACTGCCGCGGCAACGAGGTCCGCGCCTATCTCCTTGGGATTGTCGAGCTTTATATCAAGGTCGCGGTAAAGACTTCTTTTTAATATCAGCGGCTCTACTCCGACGGCTCGCTTTACAGCGGCGGCTACGGGCACGGTAAGCGAGGGAACAACCGAGCTTACAATAGCGCCGTCTATATCCGCTGGAGTAATGCTGTAAAGAGTCAGGATATCCTTTATCTCTACGGCGTACTGGTCGCTCATTCGACTGCGGTCGGTTGATATGCGTGAGAAAAGCGGAAGCTTGTCCCCGTCATAGCAGCCAAGCACAATATTCGTGTTTCCGATATCAATGCAAAAAATCATGTGAGAGTCCCTTAAATAGTGTCGTCGTGGGTTACCCACTCGTCATCCACGTCAATTACCGTATACTCGTCGCGGGTGTTTCTTATAATAACTGTGTTGATTCCCGAATTTATAATCAGCATTCTACACATAGCGCAGCAGGAGGCGTTCTCGACATATTCGCCGGTGTTTGCGTCCATAGCTACAAGATAAAGGGTTCCGTTAAGCGCGGCGCGGCGCGAGGCGCTGACTATTGCGTTCGCCTCGGCGTGTACGGCGCGGCAGAATTCAAAATGTCCGCTCTTCTTGCTGCCTAAAGTTTTTTCGCAGTTACAGTAACCAAGGTCGGTGCAGTTTTTTCTTGTTCTCGGCGCGCCGAGATAGCCCGTAGATATTATCTCGTCGTTCTTTACTATTATTGCGCCGTAATTCTCATGCAAACAGGTACCGCGTTTACTTACCGTTTCGGCAATATCGAGATAGTAGTTAATCTTGTCGCGTCTTTCCATCATTTTTCTCCTTTATCAAAACAAAAATTGTATTCTTTTCAATGTTTATTAAATAATATGCTATTTTAAAGAAATATTCAAGTTTTAATATGTTTTGTGCTATACTTTATAAAAACACAACGCAAGGAAGGAAACGCGCTATGGATAGTACACAGAAGGTGCGGCTTATTGAAGCCGCGTGGAAGGTGAGGGAGAACTCCTATTCGCCCTATTCAAGGTTCAAGGTTGGCGCTGCGGTGTTGGGCGAGGACGGAAAGCTTTACGTCGGCACAAATGTGGAAAATGTAAGCTACGGTGGAACCGTCTGCGCCGAGCGTTGCGCTCTATTCAATATGGTATCAGCGGGCTGCAAGAGGTTTACCGCGCTTTGCGTGGCGCTTGAGCTTGAGGGGGACGGCGCGCCCTGTCTTCTTTGCCGTCAGGTAATGAGCGAGTTTTGCTCTTCACTCGACGCTGAGGTATTATACTCCACTCCGAAAGAGACCTTCACTCACACTATGCGCGAGATAGCGCCGTTTCCCGTTATGCCGAACAGCCTTTTCCCAGATAAAGAGTAAGGAGAGGGTACAATTTTGAGTAAAGACGGCGTGCGCCCTAACAAGGCGCTTGGACAAAATTTTCTTATTAACGACGGCGTTTGCGAAAAGATAGCGAACGCCGCCGTTGTTGACGCATGCGGTGCGGTTATAGAGATAGGTCCGGGTCTCGGCGCGCTTACAAGGAAGCTTGCTGAGCGGGCGAAGAAGGTAGTGGTGGTTGAAATAGACTCGTCCATTATCCCTAAGCTTAAGGAAAACCTTAAGGACTACGACAACATTGAAATTATCAACGCCGATATTCTCACAACCGACCTCAACGCGCTAATAGAGGAACGCTGCGGCGGTATGCGAATAAGTATAGCTGGAAACCTTCCCTACTATATTACAAGCCCGATTATAATGGCGCTGCTTGAGCGTCGTGTACCTGCCGAGCGTATAACCGCTATGGTGCAAAAGGAGGCAGCGGCAAGGCTTTGTGCGGCGGACGGCAGCCGTGAGGGCGGCGCTATCTCGCTCGCGGTGCGCTACTATAGCGAGCCGAGCGTGCTTTTCGACGTATCGCCCGGAAGCTTCTATCCCGCCCCGAAGGTAACAAGCAGCGTTATAAGGCTGGACGTTTTGGATATGCCCCGCGTCGCGCCGAAGGACGAAAAGTTTATGTTCAGAATAATTAAGGCGGCGTTTTGTATGCGCCGCAAAACGGCAGTGAACGCGATTTCCTCTTCGCTTGCGCTTGAAAAAGCGAAGGTTGCAGACGCGGTTGTGGCTGCCACGGGCGACCCCAATATTCGCCCTGAAAGGATAAACCTTTCGCAGTACGTAAAAATAAGCGACCTTCTGTTGTAGCTTAAGAGTTATGGTCATTTTAACAAAGACTTTTGACAAAATTTATCTAACGCAAAACTGTAGTTTTTACATTGCGGTAAAAATTGCACATAGATATAATATTTATTTTGTATAAAAATGTTGCAAAGTACAAGTCTTTTGTGTAAAATAGATATATATTTCAAGGTTTTATTATTGATTTATGTCTTGTTAAAAATGACGAAACAATTTCTAAGCGGGCAGACAAAATACTTTTTCAAGAGGTAAAATGCTATGGCAAATAAACTCTATCAGGGAATAGTATCGCAGATGAAGGACGCTATCGACCGCGAGGTCGGGGTTATCGACGAGTGCTCGTCGGTGGTCGCGTGCAGCGACGCGACAAAGATTGAGACGTTGCGCGTCGGAATTATGGACAACCCTCCCGCTGACGGCATTTTGCGGGCTGAGGGCTATACATATTATTTCGTCGGGGCAAACAAGAAGTATGACTGCGCGGTATTTGTAAAGGGTGACGACGAGCAGGCGTGGCGCTACGCCTCAATGATAGCTATCGCCATACAGAACGTTAAGCAGTATTTTGACGAGAAGTTCGACAAGGTTAACTTCATTAAGAATGTTGTGTTGGATAATATCCTTCCCGGTGACGTTTATGGAAAGGCGCGCGAGCTTCATTTTTCCACCGACGCCATTCGCGTGGTGCTGCTTGTAAGGATAAACACCGACAAGGAGATTTCCGCGCTTGATATTATCTCCGAGCTCTTCCCCGACAAGCAGAAGGACTTTATCTTCAATATTAACGAGAACGACACGGTTATCGTCAAAGAGGTAAAGGCGGGGATAGAATCCCACGATATCGAAAAGCTTGCGGGCTCCATTGTTGATACCCTTGAAAGCGAGCATTACATTAAGTCGGTTGTCGGTATCGGCACGGCGGTAATGGGAATAAAGGACCTTGCGACCTCCTTCAAGGAAGCGCAGGTGGCGCTTGAGGTAGGAAAGGTGTTCGATACAGAGCACGTCATTATTAGCTATGATAACCTCGGTATTGCCCGTCTTATATACCAGCTTCCCACGACAATGTGCGAAATGTTTTTAAAAGAGGTCTTCAAGAAGGGCTCTATAGACAGTCTCGATGCCGAGACTCTCTTTACGATACAGCGCTTCTTTGAAAACAACCTTAACGTATCCGAGACCTCGCGCGGGCTCTTCGTACACCGCAACACCCTCGTGTATCGTCTCGAAAAGATAAAAAAGCTAACAGGGCTTGACCTTCGCGAGTTTGACCACGCGATAGTCTTTAAAGTCGCGCTGATGGTAAGAAAATATCTCGATTCAACTCCCACGAAATACTAAATATTTCCCCGCAACACAGAGTAAAGATATTTTCCACCTTAATGTGTGAGGACAAGGCTTTGTCCAACATTCAGCACGTTCAAGGAGCAAAGTATGATTGAATTTACCGGCGTTACAAAGGTTTACGATAACGGCACGGTCGCGCTCGAAAATGTAGATTTATACATAGGCAAGGGTGAGTTTGTCTTCGTTCTCGGTCATTCGGGGGCGGGCAAAAGCACCCTTCTTAAGCTTATGCTAAGAGAAGAAAAACCGAGCAAGGGGCGTATCTTCGTCGGCGACTATGACCTCGTAAAAATGAAGAACAGGCAGGTGCCCTACCTGCGCCGTCAGCTCGGCGTGGTGTTTCAGGACTTCCGCTTAATTCCTAATATGACGGCGTATGAAAACGTCGCCTTCGCTATGCGCGTAACGAACATTCCCACTAAGGAGATAAGGCGGCGCGTGCCGTATATCCTTAACCTTGTGGGGCTTTCCAACCGCGCAAAAGCGCTACCGAACCAGCTTTCGGGCGGTGAGCAGCAGCGCGTGGCTTTGGCGCGCGCCCTCGTTCACAACCCGCCTATCGTTATAGCTGACGAGCCTACGGGCAACATAGACCCGCAGCTAAGCTACGAGATTATGGAGCTTTTGACCGAGATAAACAAGCTCGGCACAACGGTAGTGGTCGTTACCCACGAGCAGGATATGGTGAAGGAGTTTGGTAAACGCACCATAGTCATTAAGCACGGCAGGGTGGCGGCGGACACGGGAAGGCCGGTGTTAAGATGAATGGTGGAAGCTTTAGATACCTTGTTAAACAGGGACTTACAAACGTATGGTTAAACCGCGTTATGTCGCTTGCGTCGGTAGGTATTCTTACCGCGTGCTTAATTATCCTCGGCGGCGCGGGACTTCTTTCGCTTAATGTAAGCGACCTCTTTACGGCGGTGGAGAACCAAAACGAGGTAGTTATATTTATTAAGGACGACGCCACGGGCAACGAGATTTCCACCTTACGAGAGGGACTTGAGGGGCTTGATTACGTCGCAGAGACAAAGTATATCTCGAAGGAGGACGCGCTCGAGGAGCAAAAGGAGTATATGGGCGAGCAGGGGTACCTTCTCGACGGACTTGAAAAGGATAATCCGCTTCCCGCTTCCTTCAGAATTACCCTAAGCGACCTTCAGTATCTTGACGAAACGGTAGCGAAGATAGAGCTTATGGAGGGCGTAGAGACCATCTCGGCGCCGACCAACCTTGCGCACACTCTTAACGGAATAGAAAAGACTTTGCTCGTTTTGGGTGCTATAATAATCGGTATACTTCTTGTGGCGTCGGTGGTGGTTATAAGCAACACCATCAAGCTTACCGTCTTTTCAAGAAAAAAAGAGATAAACATAATGAAGTATGTCGGCGCGACAAATTCGTTTATTAAGTTTCCGTTTGTCGTGGAGGGTATGACGATAGGTATTATCTCGTCGGTTCTCGCCTTCGGAATAATTGCGGGCGTTTACGCGAGCCTTTCAAATATGCTCGTCGGCTCAACCGTTCCGTGGGTACAGTCCATTTCGGGCAGTCTCATTAATTTTTGGGATATCTGGTACTACGTTTTCGGCGGCTTCTTCGTCGGCGGCGTGCTGATAGGTATGTTCGGCAGCTCGTCGGCTATGAGAAAGTACCTCAGGGTTTAGCTCAAAATGAATATTAGTTGCGGTTAGCGAAAGCGTTGAACCGTGAAAGCAGTACAGTTACTACAGATTGTAAAACAGCTACGGCAATATACGAATTGTATTCCGATATGCAAACAAAGACAAAGTATACAATTTGTATATTGCGAAGCATTGTATACGCATAGTGCTCTGAACGTTTGCGGCGAAAAGAGGTGTTTACTATGTCATGGAAAAAAATATTAGCGACCCTATCGGTCTTTGTCTGCCTGCTTACGCTTTTCCCCGCGTCTGGGAGCGTAAAGGCGCTGACGCTTGCCGAAATTCAGGCGCAGCGGCAGGAGCTACAGAATAAGCTGAGCGAAATTAACAAGAAGCTCGCCGCGGTGAAGGATGAGAAGGAGCTCGCGCAGGAAAAGGCTGATACCTACGAGGAAAGAAAAAATATCGTTCAAAGTCAGATAAATGTGCTTGAAGAAAGCATAGATATAAAACAGGGCGAAATTACCACCAAGCAAGAGGAGCTTGACAAGAAGATTAAGGAGCGCGAGGAAACCTACGAGCTTTTTAAGCAGAGGCTTCGCGCTATGTATATGAGCCGAAATTCCTCGCAGCTTTCGGCGTTGCTCGGCGTTTCTTCCTTTTCGGAGCTGCTTGTGGCTTCCGAAACGCTGACGAAGATTTCTGAGCACGACACCGACCTCGTCGCTCTGCTTGAAGAACAACAGAAGGTTATAGAGGCGGAAAAAGAGGTGCTCGAAGCCGAGCTTGCCTCCCTTGAAGCGGATAAGGCGGAGCTTGATGTGAAGCGAAACGAGCTCGCGGCGCTGTTAATTGAAGCGAATAACGAGATATCGGAAGCGGAAGCGGACGAAACTGTACTTAAAGAACAGTTTGATAAGTATGCCTCGGAGATAGCCGCGGCAGACGCTGAGATTTCGAATATTACGGGTGGCGGAAGCTACACGCCTACCTACATAGGCGGTTATTACGCGTGGCCCGTGCCCGGCTACAGCTACATTTCCTCAAGGTTTGGCTGGCGTACTCTTTACGGCAGGTCGAACTGGCACGGCGGCGTTGACATAGCCGGCTACGCCATATATGGCAAACCTATCATAGCCTCAAACACGGGCAAGGTCGTTACGGCGAAATATACAAGCTACGGCTACGGAAACTATGTTATACTTGACCATGGCGGAAATCAGTATACCGTTTACGGTCATATGAGCAGTCTTGCTGTCAGCGAGGGACAGTATGTCGCGCAGGGCGACACGATAGGCTACGTCGGCAGCACAGGTAACTCTACGGGTCCACACCTTCACTTTGAAATAAGAATTAACGGTGAGAAGATAGACCCGCTGACCTATATCAGCTACGGCAACTGAGCGAACGCTTTTCAGGAGAAGCTATGAATAAAAAAATATCGGTAGGTATCGCCGTCGCCTTTGTGCTTATAGCGATAACCATTACCTTTACAGCGGCAATGATATTCTCTATGAACCTTTTCGACAGCAAGGTCTTAAGCGCGCAGGAGCGTGCGGCTATGTACGAAAAGCTTTCCGAGATAGACAATGTCGCGCGGCAGAACTTTTACCAAGCTATAGACGACACAAGCCTGTCCGACAGCCTTTCTAAGGGATATATCGCGGGGCTTGGCGACGCTAATTCCTCTTACCTTACCTCTGCCGAGATAGCCGCGCGCGAGGCAAGCGCGCTTGGCACAAAGATAACGGTCGGCGTTGAAGTGGAGAAGGACACGAGCGGTTATATGCTTGTTAATAAGGTGTATAACGAGTCGTCCGCGCAGAAGGTCGGCGTAGAGGCTGGCGATATTATTACCTCGATAGACGGAAACGACGTGCTTCTTATCGGCTTTGACGAGGCGAAGAAGCTGCTTGAGGGCATAGAGGGCTCTAAGGTAAACGTGCTATATAACAAGAGCGGCGAGGAGAACGCCGCAGAGCTTACAAGAGCCTCGGCTGAGGTGCCCTCGGTCGAATACTCTATGGTGGACGACGTTTGCTACATAAGGGTCAGCAGCTTTTGCAAGACTACGATAACCCAGTTTGAATACGCGCTTAACGCCGCGAGCACCAGCGAGACGGTAACGGGCGTAATAATTGATATGCGTGACCTTTTCGGCGGCTATGACCCGCAGGTTGCGGCGGATATGCTTGACGTTCTGCTTCCCACGGGCAAGCTTGTGACAGGCATATACGCAAACGACGAGCGCAAGGTGCTTTTCACCTCGGACGAGAATAGCTTCTCGCTTCCCGTGGTTATTATAGCTAACGAAAACACCGTCGGCTTCGCTGAGCTCTTTACCGCGGTTATGGCAGACAGCAATAGCTGCCGAGTTGTTGGTAAGACAACGGCAGGCAAGGGAACGCTACAACAGTTAGTTAAGCTAAACGACGGCTCTGGCGTGGATATTACCGTTGCGGTGCTTGAAACGCCGAGCGGGAGCGTCTATAACGAAACAGGCGTTGTGCCCGACTTTGAGGTCGAGCCAATAGAAGGCTTTGTTCGCACACAGATACCCGACGAAACGACCGACGCGCAGTTCAGAAAGGCGCTAAGCGTAGTGCGTTCGCTCGTTTAACCGACATAAACTGAAGAGAAGGGACAAAACCCTTCTCTTTTATTATTTTTATTTACAATTCATATACTTGACAGCGAAAACCAATTAACATATAATTTACTTTTGTAAAACGTCCGAGAAAGAAGGATAAATTAATGGCTAAAGAAGCGCTAATAAGCAAAGCGAAGCTAATAGAGTACGAGCAGGAGCTTGAGTACCTTAAAACGATAAAACGAAAAGAGATAGCCGAGGTAATTAAGGAGGCGCGTTCTCACGGCGACCTTTCTGAAAACAGCGAGTACGACGAGGCGAAGAACACACAGGCGATGATAGAAAGCCGCATAGTCGAGATTGAAAAAATGCTTCAGAACGCCAAGGTTCTTGACGAGGACGAGCTTACCACCGACAAGGTTTCCGTAGGCAGTATAGTTAAGGTTAAATATATGGAAAGCGGTATGGAAGCCGAGTATTATATCGTAAGCTCAAGCGAAGCGGACGCTATGAACAATAAAATAAGCGACGAATCTCCCGTGGGCGAGGCGCTTATCGGTCACAAAAAGGGCGAGGTCTGCGAGGCGAACACTCCCGGCGGAGTAATTCAGATTAAGATAACCCATATCGGCAAGCAGGCGTTAAACTAACAAAGCTTTGTGATTCTCCGCGGCTTATTGCGGAGAATCGCTTTATATTACGGGTAAATAGTGAGGAAGATTAGATGAACGAAAACGAAACAGTAAACGCGGAAATAACAGAGGTTGACGAAAACGAGCTTGTCGCAATACGCAAGGAGAAGCTTTCCAAGCTAAAGAGCGGCGGAAAGAACCCTTACGAGAAAACAAAGTATGACCAGACGGATTATTCCGTTGATATTGTAAACGGCTTTGACGACGGCTACGACGGGCGAGACGTCAGTATAGCGGGACGCGTTATGAGCTGGCGCGATATGGGCAAGGCAAACTTTATCGACCTCAACGACGGCAAGGGAAAGATACAGGTTTATGTAAGAACCGACGACGTGGGCGAGGAGGTCTACGCCGAATTCAAGACATGGGATATCGGCGATATTATCGGCGTAAAGGGCTTTGCGTTCAGAACAAGACGCGGGGAAATCTCGGTTCATGCAAAGGAGATTGTGCTACTTTCCAAGTCGCTTCGTCCGCTGCCCGAGAAGTACCACGGGCTTACGAATACCGAGCTTCGCTACCGCCAGCGATACGTTGACCTAATAATGAACCCCGAGGTTAAGGACACCTTCCTTAAGCGCTCAATGATACTTAAGGAGATACGCGCGTATCTTGATTCGCTCGGATATCTTGAGGTGGATACTCCCGTGCTTCATACCCTTGAAATAGGCGCGGCGGCGAGACCCTTTATCACCCACCACAACACGCTTGACATTGATATGTACCTTCGTATCGAGACAGAGCTTTACCTAAAGCGTCTTATCGTCGGCGGCTTCCCGAAGGTTTATGAGGTGGGAAGAATCTTCCGCAACGAGGGCATGGACCCGTCGCACAACCCCGAATTTACGACTATTGAGATGTACGAGGCATATTCCGACTACTTCGATATGATGGACCTTATTGAGAAGATGTACGTCGGGCTTACAAAGAAGATTTGCGGCGCAGAGGTTATAAATTATCAAGGTACTGAAATAAATATGGCGGCGCCGTGGGAGCGTCTTACAATGGCTGAAGCCGTTAAGAAATACGCGGGCGTCGATTATAACGACTGGGCGGACGACGCGGCGGCAAGAGCTGTCGCGAAGGAGAAGGGCATAGAGGTTCCAGAGGGCGCGAGCGCGACAAAAGGGCATGTTCTTATCGCCTTCTTCGACGAGTGTGTCGAGGACAAGCTTATTCAGCCCACGATTATCTATGATTATCCCGTGGAAAATTCGCCGCTTGCGAAGCGCAAGCCCAGCAACCCCGCTTTCACCGAAAGGTTCGAGTATTTCATCTATGCGCGTGAGATGGGCAACGCCTTCTCCGAGCTTAACGACCCGATAGACCAGCGTGAGCGGTTTGAAAAGCAGGTGGCTGCGAAGCGTGCGCTGGGCGTGAACGCGCAGGTGGACGACGATTTTATCAACGCGCTTGAATACGGTATGCCCCCCACGGGCGGGCTTGGCATGGGTCTTGACCGTCTTGTAATGCTCCTTACCGACAGCGCGTCGATACGCGACGTGCTCCTTTTCCCCACAATGAAACCGCTTGACTGAGGACACTCGAAAAAGTGCCTAAAATAGGGAATATTTTAAGAAAGCAAAATGCAATTGTGCTAAATTGACACCATTTTGACACCAATTTTTGAAAGAGGTCTCATAAAAACAAAGCAGAAGACGCTTAAATAAAGCGCTTCTGCTTTTTCTTATGACAATGTACAAAATGAGTATCTATATCAACGCTGCAAACTAACCGGCGCCGAGCAATCTAAGACCCTCGTTCTTAATGTTAATCGCAGCGTTGAGGTCGCGGTCAAGACAGTTGCCGCATTTGGGGCAGAAGAACATCTGCTCGTTTAAGGGGAAGAAATCAATTCGATACCCACACCTTGAACAAATCTGAGAGCTTGCAAAATAGCGGTCAACGGTAATAAGCTGTTTGCAGCTTTTAGCGAGCATATTATAAAACTCATCGGGACGATTGTTTTCGAGTGTAGCCGCGAGTAAAGGACGGTTTCGTCTCATCTCCTCAAAGTCCAACTCCTCAATAACAATAACAGGATATAACGCAGAAA
>CAYWJF010000043.1:13853-14196 GCA_964458545.1 uncultured Oscillospiraceae bacterium
CAATTTGCTTCTCGGATTTATCCTTAACTCCGAACCGTGAGTCCATGAAGAGTTAGAGTTTGTGCGATTACCTAAAGGACTTCTTCCGTCTGAACCGTCTGACGCAACATAGAGCTTTTGCTGTGAGTAGTCAAGTCCGACTACCTTAGATGAATCAATATGAGTATTCATTTGTTCGGCACCTCCGTTCGACATCCCTCTTGGGGCACCTTTATTATACCATAGTTGGTACCAACAAAACAATTTAAAAATTACACAAATATGGAAAGCAATTCTTGTATGAATTGTTGGTACCAATTTGACCAATGATGTGTTATAGTTTAATTACATTGTAAATGTGGGG
>CAYWJF010000044.1:0-14168 GCA_964458545.1 uncultured Oscillospiraceae bacterium
GGGGGCGGCGTTTATGAGTTGCGGCGTAAAAGTTGCGGTGGAAAACGCCGCTTTTCAATTTGATAAGCTATATAGCTACGCTCTGCCCGATTCGCTCGCTTCGTACGCTAAGGTCGGCGCGAGGGTGCTCGTTCCCTTCGGCAAGGCGAAGCCCCGCACGGGCATTGTGCTTGAAATTGAAAACGAAAACCCCGAGGGGCTAAAAAGCGTGATAGATATCGAAAGAGGTGAGCCGTTACTCGGAAGCGAGCAGGTTCGGCTTATACGCTTTCTTCGCGAGACTACCTTTTGCACCTACTTCGACGCGGTGAAAACCGTGCTTCCGAAGAACGCGAGACTAAGCCCGAACGAGGAAAGCGAGGAGCTTGTAACAAGCACGGACGCGCACCTTGAAACGGTTTTCGTCTATCATCCCGCCGAGCTTCCGCCACGCCTTACCGAAAAGCAAAGAGCTGTATGCGAGCTTATTAAGGAAAACCCGCAGAGCTACGCTGAGATATCAGATAAGCTTTCGGTAGGTCGCGACCTTCTTAATCGACTCGTGGAAAAGGGTATAATTACTCGAGAAAACCGTAATAGAGAAGTCGAAATATACGGAATGTATAAATGTGGCGGCGAAATACCGCCTCTTACCGCGGCGCAGAAGACGGCTTATGATGAAATAGAGACGGGCTTTGAGGATAAGACTAAGCCCGATACGGCGTTATTGAACGGCGTTACCTCCAGCGGAAAGACGCTTATTTATATCAAGCTTATTGAGAGGACGCTTGCGAAGGGCAAAAGCGCGCTGTTACTGCTTCCAGAAATAGCGATAGCGACCCAGATGATATACCGCTTAAAAACTCTTTTCGGAGATAAGGTCGGCATACTTCACAGCGGGCTTGGCGACACCGAAAGATACCTTCAGTGGCTAAGGATAAGGAGCGGCGAATACCGCGTGGTGATAGGCACGAGGACGGCTGTTTTTTCGCCCGCTCGTGAGCTTGGGCTTATTATCGTGGACGAGGAGCAGGAGGCAAGCTACCGCTCGGAAAAGAACCCGCGCTACGACGCTGTGAGCGTCGCGCGTTTTCGCGCGAAGGAGACGGGCGCAAAGCTGCTGCTCGCGTCGGCGACGCCTTCGGTGGAAAGCTATAACAAAGCGTGCGAGGGTAGGTATAATCTTATTAGTCTTGATGAGCGTTACGGTGATATGCCGCTACCAGCCGTTCGCGTGGTGGATATGCGAAGCGAGCTTTTAGCGGGCAACAGCCACCATATAAGCAAGTACCTTTACGACGAGATACAAAAGCGACTTGACAGAAAGGAGCAGTGTATTCTGCTCTTAAACAGGCGTGGCTACCGCACCGTCTCTATCTGCCGCGGCTGTAAGGCAATAGTTAAATGTGAAAGCTGTGACACGCCGCTGGTGCTTCACAAAAGCACGGGCACACAGATATGCCACTACTGCGGAAAAAGCTACCCGATACGCGAGGTCTGTGGAGCGTGCGGCGGAGCTATTACCCATACGGGAATAGGCACCCAGAAGATAGAGGAGGAGCTAGAAACGCTTTTCCCGAACGCGCGCATACTTCGTATGGACGTTGACAGCGTGTCAAAAAAGCACTCTATGGAAAAGCTTTTGTATGATTTTTCGAAGGGTGAATATGATATAATTATCGGAACGCAGATGATAGCGAAGGGGCTTGATTTCAGCAACGTCACCCTTGCGGGCGTGCTGAGCATAGACCAGCTATTGTTAATGCAGAGCTTCCGCGCAAATGAGCGTACCTTTTCAATGCTTACGCAGGTAATAGGCAGAAGCGGACGCGGCGAAAAGGAGGGTGCGGCAATAATTCAAACCGTTGACCCAGACAACGCGATAATTCGTCTTGCAGCAAAGCAGGATTACCGCTCCTTTTACAAAAACGAGATAGTTCTCCGCAAGGCTAACCTCTACCCGCCCTTCTGCGCTATATGCACAGTGGGCTTTATCGCGCCGAGCGAGGGCGAGGCAAGCGCCGCTTCGGAAAGCTTCGTGGGGGAGCTAAAACGGCTAAGGGCGGACGCGCGTTTTAAAAATGTACCGCTGAAGGTATTGGGCCCCGCGCCTATGCGGGTCGCTTATGTAAGCGGGCTTTATCGCTGGAAGGCGGTTATAAAATGCAAGAACGACGCGCTCTTCCGCGAGCTTCTGCGGGAAACTATGCAAGCGTGGGGCAAGAATAAGAGTAATGATAATTCAAAGCTGTTCGTCGATTTCGGCGACGAGCTTGACGGATAAGGAGAGAAAGATGGCATTAAGGAACATAATTCTTGAGGGCGACGAGATACTCAGAAAGAAGTGCCGCGAGATAACCGATTTCAGAGAGAAGACGGCGGCTATTATGGACGACCTTCGCGAAACGTTAAAGAAGGCTGAGGGCTTAGGTCTTGCCGCGCCGCAGGTGGCTATACTTCGCCGCGCGGCGGTTATAGTGGATAACGACGAAACGGTAATAGACCTTATTAACCCCGAGGTCATATGGCGTAGCGACGAAACAGTCGGCGCATTCGAGGGCTGCCTTTCCTGCCCCGACAAGCGGGCATATATTCAACGCCCTATTAAGGTTAAGGTTAAAGCTCAGGACAGAAACGGCAAGCTCTTTGAAAAGGAGCTTGAGGAGATGGCGGCTCGCGCCGCCTGCCACGAGATAGACCACCTTGACGGAATACTCTTTATTGATAACGCCGATAAGGTTTATACCGACGAGGAGCTTGAGGAGCTTTTTGAAAGACAGGCGGAGGCAGAAGAAAAGGCGGAAAGAAAAGAGAAGAAACGAAAAAAATGAGAATACTTTTTATGGGCACTCCAGAAATCGCCGCCGTAATGCTTAGAAAGCTTGCAAAAAGTAACAAGATATGCGGTGTTTTCTGTCAGCCGGACAAGCCGGTGGGAAGAAAACAGATACTGACGCCGCCAGCCGTAAAGGTTGCGGCGGGAGAACTTAAAATACCTGTATTTCAGCCTGTTAAGCTTCGCGACGGCGAGGCGGCGCGGCTGGTTCGCGAGCTTGCGCCAGAGCTTATCGCGGTGGTCGCTTACGGAAGGCTTCTTCCTAAGGAGATACTCGATATTCCTCCGCGCGGCTGTGTTAATATTCACGCGTCGCTGCTTCCTAAATACCGCGGGGCGGCGCCTATACAGCGTGCCGTGCTTGCGGGGGAAACGGTGTCAGGCGTAACGGCAATGTATATGGAAGAGGGACTTGATACGGGCGATATAATCGAAAGCGTTCCTATTCCGATAGATATAAACGACGGCGCGGCTTCTATGTTTGAAAAGATGGGCGAAGCGGGCGGCGAGCTTTTGGTTAAAACGGTTGAGGCGATAGAGCGCGGCGAAGCGAAAAGACTAAGGCAGAACGACGCCGACGCCTCCTTTGCGCCCATGCTCGAAAAGGAAGAGGGGCTTTTCTCTTTCTTTCTTGCGGCAAGCGAAATACACAACCGCGTGCGCGGAATGAATATCTGGCCGAACGCTTTCTTTTTGCTTGGAGAAAGAAAGGTGAAGGTGCTCGAAAGCGCGCTTTCGGATAAGACGGGCGAAGAGGGCGAAATACTTAGCCTTAATCCACTTACTGTTGCGGCGAAGGGCGGCTCAATCGAGCTGCTTTCGGTTAAGCCCGAGGGTAGCCGTCAGATGACGGGCAAGGAATTTGCAGCGGGGCTGCGCTTAAAAATCGGAGATAAGCTTACGGAGAACTAAAATGGATATTTATTATTTAATACTTGTAATTCCCGCATTTATTCTCTCGCTAATAGCACAATGGAGCGTAAAGGCTACCTTTAGGCGATATAGCAAGGTTTCGACCGAGCGGGGTACTACGGGCTACAATACCGCCCGAGCGATACTCGACAAGAACGGTCTGCAAAGCATTTCAATTGAGCATATTTCGGGCGAGCTTACCGACCACTACGACCCGCGCGCGGGCGTAATACGCCTTTCCGATTCCACCTATTCGTCAAGCTCGGTGGCGGCGTCGGGCGTCGCGGCGCACGAGGCGGGTCACGCCGTACAGTACTCTGTAGGCTACAAGCCGATAAAGCTGCGCGCGGCGATTATTCCCATAACCAACATAGGCGCTACCCTTTCGTGGCCCGCCATTCTCTTAGGACTCGCCCTTGGCATAGAGGCGCTTATCGTAGTGGGAATACTGCTGTTTTCCTTTTCGGTTATCTTTCAGCTTATAACCCTTCCCGTGGAGTTCAACGCCAGCCGCCGCGCGGTGGAGGTGCTTGACGAAACAGATATTCTGTCCGACGACGAGCTTCGCGGGGCGAAAAAGGTGCTTCGCGCCGCCGCTATGACCTATGTTGCGGCGCTTGCGGTTTCGCTCGCAAACCTGTTAAGACTTGTACTTTTGTTTAGGAGAAAGAATTGAGCGTTTCGGCTTCAAGCCTTGCCGTTCGCTGCCTTATCGGGGTGGAGAAGGGCGGGTATTCAAATTTAATCTTAAAGGAGCAAACGAGGGGCAGGGAGCTTGAAAGACGCGACCTTCTCTTCGCTACCGCTCTTTTTTACGGTACGCTTGAAAGGAAGCTGACGCTCGATTTTATCCTTTCAAAATTCATTAAAGGCTCGCTCAAAAAACTCGATACTGAGGTGCTTTGTATTTTAAGAAGCGGACTTTATTCGGCGCTTTATATGGACAGCGTTCCCGTCTATGCCGCCATAAACGAAAGCGTTAACCTCTGCCCCGTATTCAAGAAAACCTCGGCAAAGGGGCTTGTTAACGCGGTGCTTAGAAAGGCGGCGGAGTTTCGGCTGTCCGCGATAGACGAGATGCCTAATATTCGCGAGCGGCTTTCGGTAAAGTACTCGCTTTGCCGCGAGCTTGTCGATATGCTCCTTGAGCGGTTCGGCGGCGGCGCGGAAGAGGTTATGGCGTCCTTCTTTGAAAAGAGCGTTACGGCGGTAAGGGTGAACACGCTGAAAACCGACGTAAAGACGGCGATAACCGCGCTTAATGAGGAAGGCGTAACGGCGGCTGAATGCGGTGTAAAGGACGCGCTGGTAATTGAAGCGGGTGACTGGCTTTCCTCCACGCTTTTTAAAAGCGGCGCAATAAGGTCGCAGGGACTTCCCGCGCAGTGCGCTTCGGCGGCGCTCGGCGCGAAAAGCGGCGAACGGGTGCTTGATATGTGCGCGGCGCCGGGCGGAAAAACGCTTACCACGGCGCAGATAATGAAGAACAACGGCGAAATTGTCGCACTCGATATTTACGAAAGCAGAGTGAAGCTTATTACAGAGCAAGCGGCGCTCGAGGGCGTGACGATAGTTTCGGCGCGCGTTGCTGACGCTACATTGTTCCGCGACGATAAACCTTTCGACAGGGTGCTTTGCGACGTGCCCTGTTCCGCTTACGGCGAGATAGCCTCAAAGCCCGAGCTTCGATATAAAGCGCCGCCGACCGACGGCGAATTGACTAAACTTCAAGCGTCAATCCTCGAAAACGGCGCACGGCTTACTAAAAAGGGCGGAAGGCTTGTTTATTCGACCTGTACCTTAAGAAAAGAGGAGAACGAGGAAATCGCCGAAGCTTTTCTCCAAAGCAACCCCGATTTTCACGCGGTAAAATCCTCCATACCCGCCGAATTTATTGAAAATGACGGGAAATTCGCGTATTTTTTGCCGAAAAGCCGAAATAATGAGGGCTTTTTTATAGCAACTTTTGAAAGAATATGATAAAATGATATGTAAGTCTGATATTCTGGGCTTGAATATGGAAGAGCTTCAAGGTCTTCTTTCTAAGCTCGAACAGCCTAAATACCGTGCCTCACGCCTGTTTTGTTGGTTACACGAAAAACGGGTTTCTTCTTTTGAGGAAATGTCGGATTTTCCGAAGGCGCTGCGCGAGAAGCTGAACGAGAATTATCGGATAGGCTCGCTTACGGTTGTAAAAAAGCAGTCTTCGACGGACGGTACGGTGAAGTTCCTTTACGGGCTTTGCGACGGCAACCGCATAGAAACGGTAGCTATGAAATACAACCACGGCGTTTCGCTCTGCGTCTCGTCGCAGGTGGGCTGCCGTATGGGCTGCGAGTTTTGCGCCTCCACTAAGGGTGGGCTTGTGAGAAGCCTTGAGGCGGGCGAGATACTTGCCGAGGTTTACGAAACCGAACGCCAGATAGGCGAACGCATAGACAGCGTGGTTATGATGGGCATAGGCGAGCCGCTCGATAATTTCGAGAACGCGCTGAGGTTCATTGAGCTTGTGACCGACGAGCGCGGCTACAACTTAAGCAACAGAGGCATAGCGCTTTCCACTTGTGGGATAGTGCCGAAAATAGACGAGCTTGCGTCGCTTAAAAAGCAGCTTACCCTTTCGGTCAGCCTGCACGCCGCTACAGACGAAGCGAGAAGCGAGATAATGCCGATAAACAGGAAATATCCCCTCTCAGAGCTTATCCCCGCGTGCGAGCGTTATTTCAAAACGACAGGGCGGCGCGTTTCCTTTGAGTACGCCGTTATACATAATAAAAACGACGGTGACGCCGATGCTTTAAAGCTTGCGCATTTAATTAAGAAAACGGCGGCGCACGTTAACCTAATTCCGATTAACCCAATTAAGGAAACGAACTATTCCGCGTCGCGCGAGAATGCCGAGGAGTTTAAACGTAAACTTGAGGCGTTAGGCGTGAACGCTACGGTGCGCCGAACGCTTGGTAAGGATATAAGCGCCGCGTGCGGACAGCTTAGACGAGAAACACAATAATACGACCTGATTTTCCGTAAGGGAGGTGTTATGATGAAGATAACCGCAAAAACCGATATAGGCTGTGTATATGAGGACAACCAGGATTACTATATCGCGGGTCGCCTTACCGACGATACCTACTGGGTAGTTCTCTGCGACGGTATGGGCGGCGTAGCCGAGGGCGGGCGCGCCAGCAGAATGGCGGGCGAATTTCTGAAAGCCGAAATAGAGGCGCGCTTAATCGACCTCATAGCACCAGAAACAGTAAAAGGTTTTATGCTTGACGCGGTAAAGCGCTGTAACCTAAAGGTTCATTCCGAGAGCAGCTCCAGCGAGGGTGGAAGCTCTATGGGTACAACGGTGGTTATGGCGATAGTTCGCGGGAATTATCTTTTTGTCGCGCACGCGGGCGACAGCCGCGCCTACCATATTCAGCGAAGAACCATAAAGCAGGTGACTCGCGACCATTCTATAGTTCAAGAGCTTCTCGATTCAGGTAAGATTTCGCCCGAGCAGGCGAACAACCACCCGAATAAAAATATAATCACAAGCGCCGTGGGAATTGACGACGAGATTAAAATTGACGTTAACGAACAGAAGCTTTCCAAGGGAGATATGCTTCTTTTCTGCAGCGACGGGCTTTCAAACATGCTTACCAACGAGGAGATAGTTGAAATAGCGAGAGACAACGATTTTTACAAAACCGCGGACCTTATGGTACAAAGGGCGATAGACGCCGGCGGCTTTGATAATATAACCGCGGTAGTTTTGAGCGTGTAACACGCCGACCGCACGGAGGAGAAAATGGACAAGTATATAGGAAAAAAGTTAGACGGACGCTACGAGATACAGGAGCTTATCGGCGCGGGAGGTATGGCTAACGTCTATAAGGCGGTAGACCGAATCGACGGCAGCATTAAGGCTGTAAAAATTCTTCGCGAGGAATTCCTCGACAACGAGGAGCTTGTGCGTCGCTTTAAGAACGAGTCAAAGGCGATAGGGCTGCTTTCACACCCAAATATCGTTAAGGTTTTCGACGTGAACTTTTCCGACAGTATCCAGTATATTGTTATGGAATATCTCGACGGTATTACCCTTAAGCAGTATATCGACCATCAAAAGAAGCTGACGTGGAAGGATACCGTTCATTTCACGACCCAGATACTTCGCGCCCTACAGCACGCGCATGACCGCGGCATAGTTCACCGCGATATTAAGCCGCAGAATATAATGATGCTCTCAAACGGCGACATAAAGGTCACCGATTTCGGCATAGCGCGCTTTTCGAGAAGCGAGACGAGAACAATAACCGACAAGGCGATAGGCTCGGTGCATTATATCAGCCCCGAGCAGGCAAAGGGAGACATAACCGACGCGAAGGCGGACATATACAGCGTGGGCGTGATGATGTACGAGATGCTCACGGGTAAGCTTCCGTTCGTTTCGAACAGCGCTGTTTCAGTCGCGATAAAGCAGATTTCCGACACACCGAAGTCGCTTCGTGAAATAGACGAGAATATTCCCGAGGGGCTTGAAGAAATTACCTTAAAGGCTATGGCGAAGGACCCCGCGAAGCGGTATCAGTCCGCCGCGCAGATGCTTCGCGATATTGAGGATTTCAAGAAAAACCCGAGCATTGTTTTTGAGTATAAGTATCTCGGAAACGATTCACCGACCCTATATATTGACAGTACTAAGGCTGCGAACGGCGTTGTGAAATCTGCTCCGAAGAAGGTTTCGTCGGCACCGTCGGCAAAGGACGCGGCGGCAAGAAAGAAGAGAAGACAGAATCTTCCTATGATGATTCTTCTTGGAATTACGGGCGCGTGTGTAGTCGGCGCGGCGATACTGCTCTTTATGGTGTTTAGTTTAAGCGGTCTTGGTCAGCAGTACGCAGACGTTGAGTTACCCGACTTTACAGGTAAAAACATAACCGAGGTTGAAAGCAGCGAGAGTTACAGAAATTTCAAGTTTAAGGTTGTTGAGGAATTTAACGCCGAATATGATTTGGGTGTAGTGTATTCCCAAAGCCCTATTCCCCCAAAACAGATTAAAGAGAACGGCGAGATAACCCTTTTTGTAAGTAAAGGACCCGAAAAGATAACTATTCCGCCGACGGTGGATATGGAATACGGCGCGGCGGTTAAGCTCCTTCAAAATATGGGGCTTAAGGTGGGTCAGGTATCCGCTCAGGACGAGAACTTCCAGGGTGGGCGTATAGTTAAGACCGACCCTGTAAGCGGAACAGAAGTTTTAACGGGTTCTATGATTACCCTCTATGTTAATATGCCCGCAGCCTCCAGCACCGCGTGGGTGCCCGACCTTAAGGGTATGACCTTTAACCAAGCAAAATCCGCCCTTACCGAGGCGGGGCTTCGCGTAGGCGAGGTAACCGAAAAAGAGGATGAGGTGGAAAAGGGCAGAGTTCTTGAACAGAGCGTTGAAGCGGGAAGAAGCGTCAGTAAAAACACCCCTATTAACCTTGTAATCAGCCTTGGAATTGTTCCGAAGCAAAGAACCTTTACGGTAGAGCTGCCGTTCGGTCTCGGCTCAGATGTCTATTCTTATTCCGTTGTCGTGAAGCGTGACGGCACGAGCGTAGGAAGCACAACGATATCAAAGCAATACGAAAACAAACCCACATGGTCGCTTACCTTCACCGAAAACGGCGAGAAGACCTACCTTGTTTATATACGCGACGGAAATAACGCCGAGCATCTGCATTCAACCTATGTCGTGAACTTTGAAACGGGTGACGTTAAGGTTACAAGAGAGAGCAACGCGCTGTTTAATTACACTACGCCGCAGGTAAGACCTAAGGTCAACAGCGTAACCGTGAATGAGGCGACGCTTGCCATTAAAGTGGGCGAGAGCGCAGCGGTAACCGCTACAGTGGACGCAGACGCAGACGCTGATAAGACGGTAACGTGGACGAGTAGCGACTCGAACATAGCTACGGTTGGCGCTGATGGTAGCGTAACGGCGGTGGCTGAAGGAAGCTGTACAATTACGGCTACGGCAGGCGGAGTGACATCTTCTAACAGCTGTTCTGTAACGGTTTCACCGGCGGCGACCGGCGCTTAAGCGAAAAGCGAATGATTAAAGAAAACGGCATAATAATAAAAGGAATCGGCGGCTTTTACTATGTAAAAACCGCCGATGGCATATTCGAGTGCCGCGCTAAGGGTATCTTCCGCAAGAGGGGAATAACACCGCTCGCGGGGGATAACGTGGAAATTGAACGCGACGAAGAGAGTGCTACGGTAAGCGAGATTTATCCGCGCCGTAACAGCTTTTTCCGTCCGCCAATCGCCAATGTAGATAACCTAATCTTGGTGGTTTCTACAGTTGACCCCGCGCCGAACCTTCTCGTTATAGATAAGCTTACGGCGCTGTCCGAGAAACAAGGGGTCAAGCCCACGCTTTTACTTACAAAGAGCGACCTTGAACGGGGCGACGGCTTCTGCGATATTTATTTAAACGCGGGTTTTTCTGTACTAAGAAAAGATTGTTGTGAAGATATGCAGAGGCTAAAGGGCTTGTTGCGGCAGGGGCTTTCGGTGGTTGTCGGCAACAGCGGCGTGGGAAAATCCACTTTACTTAACGAAATACTTCCCGATATATCCCTTGAAACGGGCGAAACAAGCAAAAAGCTCGGTCGCGGACGGCACACAACCCGCGCGGTGGAGCTCTATGAATTTGGCGGCGGATATGTAGCCGACACGCCGGGTTTTTCGGCGGTGGATTTCGAGGGCTTAGGCTCGGTTAAAAAGGAGGAGCTTGCCTCGCTGTTTCCCGACCTTTCGGAGTTCACGGACGGCTGTTATTTTACAGGTTGCTCGCACACGGTCGAAAAGGGGTGCGCGGTATTACGGGCGTTAAGTGAGGGGAAGATAGAAAAAACACGGCACGAAAGCTACAAGGCGCTTTACAAAGAGCTGAATGAAAAAAACGAGTGGAAATAATAAAAGGGACGCTGAAAAGCGTCCCTTTTCACATATTTTTTGAGAATGAATATAATACCTCAGAAGCTGACCAGTACAAAGGAGGCGTAAAGAATGAGAAGAAGCGCGGACGTAATTAAGCTTTGCGGCGCGGCGTTCTGCGCGGGCGCGATTGTTTCGGTGATACTTCCCGCGTGGCTAACGTTTTTACTCGGCGCTTCGGTGTTGATTTTGTGTCTGGGCGCAAATTCATAACGTATCGGAGGTCGTGAGCAATGAAGGTAGTGGTAATAAGGAGCCCCAAATGCCTAAGCGGAATATTAAGGCTGATTTTTAAAATAAAACGCGCCGAAAACGAATAGCCAAGGGCTCGCAGACTTTATCTGCGGGCCTTCGTTTTTATTTTAACTAAAGCGACCCTGCATATCGACGGGGCGACACGAATATGAATAGACAAGAAAAGTTGCGGTTACAAAAAGGAGGAAACATTAATGGAAATAAAGACAACGACCGCCGCGCTTGGACTTTGCGAGCTCGTTTTGGATATGAGCGCCGAGCTTCCGATTGAGGGGGACTTTACCATACCCGATTATCAGCCGGAGATTTGGAAGATAGTAAGGACCAAGGCGGAGCCGGTTATTCTCGGGCGGCTCGCGGTGGGAAACAAGGCGACGGTGGAGGGCTATGTAAGGCTTACCGTATTCTACAGCTCAGAGGAGGGCAAGGAGCTTAGTGCTACCGTTCAGCGGATTCCTTTCTCGAAGCAGTTTGATATGAAAGGCAACGTTTCCGACAGCTGCGTGGTGTCGGCTGGGGCGGCGGTAAGCTACCTTAACTGCCGCGCGGTAAACGAAAGACGCTTAGACGTGCGCGGCGCGCTCGCCGTTTCGCTCGCGGTGCCGTCCTTTACAACACTTGAAGCGAAGAGCATGGCGTCGGGCGAGGGCGTATGGAAAAAGACCGAGGCTGTCGGCTGGACTGCGCTTTCGGCAACAGCGTCGAAGCAGTTTACCGTAGACGAACGACTCTCTGTAGAGGGCAGCGACGCCTTAGCCGCTACGGTGCTTAGAAGCGAAGCGTCCGCGGTGATTGACGGTGTGGAATGCACCGAGGGAAGAGCGGAGGTTAGGGGAACTGTTAATATACTTGCGGCACTTGAAACGGGAGCCGAAAACGGCTTCACGATAAAGCGGGTAGGCTATAAAATCCCCTTCATTCAGCTTGTGGAGAACGAGGCAATTAAACAAGAACGCAAAGTTACCGCGCGCGTCTCGGTGGTATCCTCGGCGCTTGGCAACGAAATAAATTCCGAGGGTATGCTTGAAGCGTCGGTGGGGTGTGAAATAGAGCTGTTTGTTTTGGATAACGGTGCGACCGAGATACTGTCCGATGTCTTCTCCACCCGCTGTGAAACCGAGCTTGTGCGCGAGACGCTGAGCGTTGCGGAAACAATCGAAAGCATAAAGGAACGGCTCTCCGTAAACGAAAGCTTTGAATGCCCCGACGGTAGAATAGCCGACTGGTTCGTTTCAAGCCCGTCCGTTACGCTTACAAGAAGGGAAAGCGGCTTTGAAGCGAAGGTGAACGCGCTTGCTTGTTTCATTGCTGTGGACGATGAGGGTACGGCATTTGGCTGCGACAAGCCGTTTGAGATAACCGTTCCCGTTCATATTGACACGCCCGCCGCTATGCTGCTTTGCCCCGAATGCGTCTTTACCCATACCGAGTGTCTTGAAGTTGGCGGTAGGCTTAGCTTCAAAGCGGAGTGTGAGCTTACAGGCGTCGTTGCGGGAATGAGAACGGTCTCCTCAGTAAGGGAGATAAGAGCTGACGAGGAGAAACCAAAAAAGCGCCCCGACGCGGCAATAACGGCGTACTTCGCCGAGGCAGGCGAAAAGGTTTGGGATATAGCGCGCGCCTTTAACACCTCGCCGGACGGCATTTTTGAAGAGAACGCGCCGCTTTCGGAAACGCTTGAAGAGCCGCGGGTTTTACTCCTGCCGATAGTTGAATAGGAGAGAAGATTTATGAGTGATACAAGTATATATAAGGATATCGCCCGAAGAACGGGCGGCGAAATATATATCGGCGTGGTGGGACCCGTTAGAACTGGTAAGTCCACCTTCATAAAAAAGTTTATGGAAACGCTGGTGCTTCCGAACATAGCAAACGCTTCCGTGCGCGAGCGCTCGCTCGACGAGCTTCCGCAGTCAGCGGCGGGGAAAACTATAATGACCACCGAGCCGAAGTTCATACCCGAAGAGGCGATTAACGTGGAGCTTGAAGAGGGCGTCGGTATGCGGGTGCGCATGATAGACTGCGTAGGCTACACCGTGCCCGGAGCCCTTGGGCAGACCGAAAACGAGGAGCCGAGAATGGTTATCTCCCCGTGGTTTGAGGAGGCGGTGCCCTTCGACGTTGCCGCCGAAACGGGCACGCGAAAGGTAATTAACGAGCATTCCACAATAGGCATTGTCGTTACCACCGACGGCTCGATAAGCGACATAGCGCGCGAGGATTACGTCACCGCCGAGGAAAGGGTAATTACCGAGCTTAAGGCGATTAAGAAGCCGTTTATTGTGCTTTTGAACTGTGTTGAGCCGCAAAGGAACGAGAGCACCGAACTTGCGGGCGCGTTAAGCGAAAAGTACGACGTGCCCGTTATACCCGTCAACTGTCTCGACCTCGACGAGCGTAGGATAAAGAACCTTCTTTCGGTTATAACTAACGAGTTCCCCGTGCGCCAGATAGATTTCGATATGCCGCGTTGGATAACCTCGCTAAAGAAGGACCACTGGCTGCGTTCCGCGCTCTTCGAGCGTGTAAGAGATTTTTCCTGCAGCGTTTACCGTATAAGCGAAATTCCTTCAAGACTCAGTATTTTGACCGACTGTGAATACGTGAAATGCTCCTCACGCGCCTCGGGAGACCTCGGCACGGGAACGGTGAGGGTAGCAGTGTCGCTTCTTCCCGAGCTTTTCTACAAAATCATAGGTGAAACAACAGGTATTCAAATAGAGGACGAGGCGGGACTTATGCCCTGTATAATTGAGCTTGCCGCCATAAAGGAGAAGTACGCCAAAATTAAGGGCGCGCTTGAGGAGGTCGAGCAGACGGGCTACGGAATAGTAATGCCGTCCCTTTCCGAGCTTCGTCTTGAGGAGCCCGAGATGATGAAGCAGGGCGGAAAGTACGGAGTGAAGCTGCGCGCCTCGGCACCCTCCATTCATATGCTTCGCGCGGACATTACCACAGAAGTGAACCCTATGGTCGGCAGCGAGAAGCAGAGCGAGGATTTGGTTAGCTACCTTTTACAAGAGTTTTCCGAGGACCCGATAAAGATTTGGAGCAGCAATATCTTCGGAAAGTCGCTTAACGAGCTTGTGAACGAGGGGCTTCAAAACAAATTGTTCAGAATGCCGACCGACGCGCGCCTGAAGATTCAAGAAACGCTTGAGCGGGTAATAAACGACGGCTGCAACGGCTTAGTATGTATTATTCTTTA
>CAYWJF010000045.1:0-7571 GCA_964458545.1 uncultured Oscillospiraceae bacterium
CCGCGACAACGTCCTCGCCCTGCGCGTTCATAAGGAACTCGCCGTAAAGGTTCTTATCGCCCGTGGCAGGGTCGCGGGTAAAGGCAACGCCCGTACCGCTGTCGTCGCCCATATTGCCGAAGACCATCGACTGGACGTTAACCGCAGTGCCCCAAGAGGAGGGAATATCGTTCATACGGCGGTAGTATACCGCACGCTCGTTATCCCAGCTTCTGAAAACCGCCTTGACCGCGCCCATAAGCTGAGCGCGCGGGTCGGTCGGGAAAGCCTCGCCGATTTCTTCTTTGTAGAAGTTGCGGAACTTTACGACCATCTCATGAAGGTCCTCGGTTGTAAATTCTGTGTCGAGACGGATTCCGCGTTCTTCCTTCATCTCGTCAATTATCGTCTCGAAGCGCTTCTTCGAAAGCCCCATTACGACGTCGGAATACATCTGTATAAAGCGGCGGTAGCTGTCGTAGGCGAACCGCTCGTTATTCATAAGCTTAGCGAGACCGTCAACCACCTCGTCGTTAAGACCGAGGTTTAGAATGGTGTCCATCATGCCGGGCATTGAAGCGCGCGCGCCCGAGCGCACGGAAACGAGCAACGGATTAACAACGTTTCCGAACTGCTTGCCTGTGATTTTCTCCATCTTTGTTAGGTACTCGTAAATCTCTTCTTCAATTTCGGCGGCTATCGTCTTGCCGTCTTCATAATAGCGGGTGCAGGCTTCCGTAGAAATAGTAAAGCCCTGCGGCACCGGCATACCTAAGTTTGTCATTTCCGCAAGGTTCGCGCCTTTTCCTCCAAGGAGCTCCCGCATATTGCCGTTGCCCTCTGAAAATAGATACACATACTTATGAGCCATAGTCGTCCTCCGATTTTAATTTTCATTAGTCTTATTTCTTCGACTTTAATTCTATGCCCAAATATTATAACAAAACAAATAGGCAATTTCCACCACTATTTTGCATAAACCATAAATATTTCTAAATACACTTGAAAAAGGAACGCGAAATTGAGATAATATATGTACACCTAACCTATTCTAAGGGAGTGAGCGATATGTCCTTAAAAACTCAAAACACCAACTGTGTTATACTCGCGGCGGGCGAGGGGAAGCGTATGCACTCGACCTCCTCCAAGGTGCTTTGCGAAGTAGCCTTTAAGCCGATGCTTTCGTGGGTTATCGACGCGGCAAGGAAGGCGGACGTTAAAGCTATATGTACAGTCGCAAGTAGCGACGACGTAAAATCAGCGGCGGAAGGCTGCGTTATATGCGAACAGAAAGAGCGTCTCGGAACAGGACACGCGGTAATGTGCGCCAAAAGCTTCCTTGAGGAGCATAAGGGCGACAATACGCTGGTACTTTGCGGGGACGCTCCTTTTATCGATGCCGAAACCATCACCTCGTCACTTGAAGAGCACATAAATGGCGCAAACGACGTCACCGTCATTTCGGCGGTCGTAAAGGACCCGACGGGCTACGGCAGAATAGTTCGGCGCGACAATCTGCTTGCCGCAATAGTCGAGCAAGCCGATTGCAACGAGGCAACGAACATAATCTGCGAGATAAACTCGGGCGCTTATTGGTTCAAGACCGACAGTCTTTTGAGCGTTCTTTCGAATATCAAGAACGACAACGCTCAGGGCGAATATTACCTCACCGACGCCGTTTCCCTGCTTATAGCCTCTGGCAAGCGCGCCGGCTGCTTCGCGGCGAAGAGTCCCTACCTTGCGCTCGGCGCGAACCGCCCAGCTGACCTTCTTCGTTTAAACGAGATAGCGAGCGAAATGGCGATAGAGAAATGGCTTTCAGAGGGCGTTCGCTTTATTAAGCGCGACGGAATCATAATTGGTCCTGACGTTGAAATCGAGGCGGGCGCGGTAATCCTTCCCGGCACGATACTTATTGGCAAAACAAAGATAGGCGCGGGCAGCGAGATTGGCCCTAACTCCTATCTTGTTGATACCGTTATAGGCAAGAACTCCGTATTTAATTCAAGTCAGTCGCACGACGCCAAGGTCGGCGACGGCGCAAAGATAGGCCCGTTCGTCCAGCTTCGCCCCGATTCCATTATCGGCGACGAGGTAAAGATAGGCGACTTCGTCGAAATTAAGAACTCGACCATAGGCCGCGGCACCTCTGTCGCGCACCTTACCTATGTCGGAGACAGCGACGTAGGCGAATACTGCAACTTCGGTTGCGGCGTAGTCTTCGTAAACTACGACGGCGAGAATAAAAACCGCAGCGTAATTAAGGACTTCGCCTTTGTCGGCTGCAATACGAATATCGTCGCGCCCGTAACGGTGGGCGAGGGCGCGTATACGGCGGCGGGCGTAACCGTCACGAAGGATATTCCCGACGGTGCGCTGGCGATAGGTCGTCCCGAGCTTATCATCAAGGAAGGCTGGGCGGCAAACAAGCTGAAAAAATACGTTGAGAAGAAAACTAAGCTTCGCAACAGCAAATAACAAGAAGCAAGAAGAAGTATAAACGGAAAGTAGAGGGAGTTTTATGAATCTGCACGGAAGGGACATTAAAATCTTCGCGGCCAACTCAAACCCTAAGCTTGCGAAGGAGATGTCGGAGTATCTCGGTCTTCCGCTCGGCAAGAGCGAGGTCGGTATGTTCAGCGACGGCGAAATTTCGGTAACGGTACACGAATCGGTACGCGGAAGCGACGTGTTCGTGGTACAGTCCACCGCCGCACCCGTAAACCGTCACCTTATGGAGCTGCTTATTATGATAGACGCCTTTAAAAGAGCGTCTGCGGGCAGAATTACGGCGGTTATCCCCTATTACGGCTATGCCCGTCAGGACAGAAAGTCTAAGGGGCGCGACCCTATCTCCGCAAAGCTCGTAGCCGACCTTATAACAACAGCGGGCGCCGACCGCATACTTACAATGGACCTCCACGCTCCCCAGATTCAGGGCTTCTTCAATATCCCCGTTGACCACCTTGTCGGAATGCCTATTCTCGCCCCCTACTTCGAGGCAAAGTTCGCCGACAGAAAGAATAACGCAGTAGTTATGTCGCCCGATATCGGCTCAATAAACCGCGCGCGTCAGTTTGCCCAGCGGCTCGATTTACCGATAGCAATAGTCGATAAGCGCCGCCAAAAGGCTAACGAGTGCGAGGTTATGAATATAATCGGCGACGTTAACGGCAAGGATATAATAATCTACGACGATATGGTCGATACTGCGGGCACCCTTACCAACGCCGCAAACGCTATAAAGGCAAACGGGGCGAAGTCCATCTGCGCTTGTGCCACCCACGCTGTACTTTCGGGGCCGGGCGTTGAGCGGATAAAGAACAGCCCCATAGAAGAGCTTGTAATGCTCGATACTATAGCGCTTCCCCCCGAAAAGCAGGACCCGAAGATAAAGATTATCTCCTGCGCTCCCGTATTCGCCGAGGCAATAGCGCGTATCTACTCCGACAAGCCGATTTCACCGCTTGTCAGCTAAACCAATCACGAAACGGACGGCTAATGCCGTCCGTTTTTTTGTGCGCAGAAAAAAGAAGCTTTAACGCGCTTCGTCGCGGGCTTTGCTCCGCATTAGACAGGACAACTCTATATTAAGCATTATCTTGCTTCAAGTCCAATAACACAGAAAAGCCCCGAAGCTGACGCTTCGGGGCTTTTAGCTTACAAGCTTAATAATAAAACAACGGAAGTATGCAGGAGAGCAGCAGCGTAAGCGCAAGCACCGCGCAGATAACCACCGTAAAAACCTTAATCAGCTTTCTGTTCTTCATTTCTCTTATCACTGTCCTTTTTAATAAACGTTGCCGCCGCAAGGAAACCGCCAAGCGCCGCAAAGGCGTCGGTAAGCGCGAGTACCGCGCCGCTTGTTTCCCCCGCCTTTAAATATGTAGCCACCGTAGCGCCGCCCACGCCAAACACGAAAACTAGCGCGAGAAGCGAGAGCGAAACGGTCTTTTGAGCAAACTCCACCCTGCCCTTTTCAAGCGAAAGATACCGCCCAAAGGCAAGGAACAACGCGGCGAGGATAAGCTCGCTTGCGAGCGACACAAGCACAACGCTGTTATTCGCGTTTATCGGCGCGCGGACAAACTCGGTCAGCGCACGGAAGCAGTACCAAAGTATCACAGCCACGGAAAGGTATCTCCCAAAAAGCGCCTTTCCCTTAAAGTAATAGTACGCCGCCGCGAAGAACCACACCGCCGCTAAAATCCCGAGTATGCAGCAAATGTAGGTAATAACCCTGCCTATCGGCTGAATTAGCTTTACCGTGCCCGCCGCTTCAGAAGCGCTACCGATAAGGGCGAAAAGCCCCGCGAGCAGAAAGAACAGAGCGGCAGGAAGATTTCTTGCCTTATCTTCGGGCATACCTGCTTCGGGCTTAAATTTTCTTGCGAAAAACACACAGACAGCCGCGAGCGCAACTAAAATAACTATTCTAAGTACCGTCGAGCCACCGTCGTAGAAGCCCGTTTTGAAATTAACGAAAAGAAGCGTATCTATTAAGCGAAAGGCGAAGAACGCAAGCGCCGAAAGTCCGAAAAGATAGTATTTCCTTCTCAAAGCGTCCTCTCCTCAACGGGTATGTAGTCGCGCTTTTCGCCGAGATACTTATACGCGGGTCGTATTATCTTATTGCCGAACATCATTTCCTCTACGCGGTGGGCGCACCAGCCAGCCATTCGCGCCACGGCGAAGAGCGGCGTGTAAAGCTCGGGCGGAATACGCATTGTGCTGTAAACAAGCCCTGAATAGAGGTCAACGTTCGCGCAGATATTTTTAACGTTGCGCTTCTTTTCCATAGCCTCGGGCGCGAGTCGCTCTACGGCGCAAAGCAGCTTGTAATCGTCGCCCTTGCCTGTCTCCTCGGCGAGCTCCTTTGCGTTCTTGCGAAGTATCGTAGCGCGCGGGTCGCTTTTTGTATATACCGCGTGACCCATGCCGTAGATAAGCCCCGACATATCGCCCGCCTTTTTATCGAGTATACGGTTTAGGTAAGCGGCTATCTCGTCGTCGTCGTAGTAGTCGTGTATGCCCTCTTTCATATTCGCGAGCATATTCATTACCTGAATATTCGCGCCGCCATGCTTCGGACCCTTAAGCGCGCCGATAGATGCGGAGATGGACGAATAAATATCCGTTCCCGTTGAGGTCAGCACGCGGGTGGTAAAGGTGGAGTTGTTACCGCCGCCGTGGTCGGCGTGCAGCACAAGGCACAAGTCGAGCAGCCTTGCTTCCTTCTCGGTAAATTTCTTGTCCGAGCGATTAATGCGAAGGATATTCTGCGCCGTGGAAAGCTCAGGCTTCAGCTGGTGGAAATACATACTCTTTTTATCGTATACTCGGCGCTTCACCTGATAGGCATCCACCATAATGGTCGGCACGCAGGAGATGAGCCCAAGCGCCTGATAAAGCGAGTTTTCAAGCGACATATCCTCGGGGTTGCTGTCATAGGAATAAAGAGCCAGCACCGAGCGCGCCATCTTGTTCATTATGTTGGGCGAAGGCGCCTTCATTATCATATCCTCTGCGAAGCCGTCTGGCAGTTCGCGTAGCTGCGCCATAAGCTTTCTTAGCATATGCATCTGCTTCGCCGTGGGAAGCGAGCCGAAAAGCAGCAGCCAAACTATCTCCTCGAAGATATATCTGTCGCTGTCGGCGTTCGCCGTTATTATATCGTTAACGTCAATTCCGCGGTAGATAAGCTTACCGTCGCAAGGTACCCTCTCGCCGTCCTTCATCTCGTATCCGACAACGTCGCATATGCTCGTAAGCCCCGCAAGCACGCCCGTTCCGTTCGCGTTGCGAAGTCCCCTCTTTACGTCATATTTCGCCCAATCGTCCGAATTTATATAGTTATACTTTTGAAACTCCTCGCATAAATATGAAAAGGAGTCGCGCATTTCGGGCGTAAATTCCTGAAGCATAAAGCAAGCCTCCCCCTGCAGAATGAATAACTTTTCATATTGTAGCACATAAATATGAATTTTGCCATAAAAGGAGTAAAAAATGAAAAGGAAGCTCGCGGCGGTTTTGGTCTTCGCCATCTTCGTCGCTTTAACACCCGCTCTCGCGCTTATCTCCCCAAATAATTCGGACGAGCAGTTCCCTTCGCCGCCCGCCGAAGCGGAGGAGGCAAGCATAATAGTATACGACGAAGCGAACGGACAAACTCTCGCCCTAACCGAGCGCGAATACCTTGTCGGCGCGGTGCTGTGCGAAATGCCCGCTTCATATGAGCCCGAGGCATTAAAGGCGCAGGCGGTAGCGGCGCGAAGCTACGCGCTTTACGTTAAGGCTCTTCGCGAAGCGAACCCCGACCCCTCTCTTAACGGCGCGTATTTTTCGGTTAATACAGACGTTCATACAGGCTACGTTACCGAAAACGACGCGAAGAGTATGTTCGGCGAGCGTTTCTCGGAATACTATAACAAAGTATCAAGCGCTGTTGACGAGGTTAAGAGCTACGCCGTTTTGTACGACGGCGAGCCTATCGCCGCTTGCTACCACGCAATCTCACCAGGAAGAACAGAGGCGAGCGAAAATATCTTCGCCTCCGCCGTAGCCTATCTCGTCCCCGTGGACAGCTCCTTCGACCAAAGCTCAGACGATTATATCTCCAAAAAAAGCTTCACGCCCGGCGACCTGCAAACGCTGTTGGAGGCAAACGTCGAGGGCTTCAGCCTTACCGGAAAGCCCGACACTTGGTTTAAGGGCGCCGTGCTTTCCGAATCGGGCAGCGTGCTGGAAGCGACGCTCGGCAACAAAACCTTTACGGGCACCGAGCTTAGAAATCTTTTAGGGCTTCGCTCCGCCGCGTGGGAGCTGTCACTTGAAGATAACCTTTTCACCTTCACCGTAAAGGGCTACGGTCACGGCGTTGGTATGAGCCAGAACGGCGCGAACGAGCTTGCGCGGCTCGGTATGAGCTTTGACGAGATACTGCGCTTCTACTATATCGGCGCGGACGTGGCTGAATACTAAACGGCAAAGCGGACCTGCACGCTTTCGCGTCGCAAGCCGTTTTGCCGAAACTGAAAGAATGGCTATCCTATTTAAGCACGCCCGTAAGGACGTTGTTCGAGGGTATCTTAATTAAGTATTCCACATACTCCTCACCCTCGCGCCGCTCGGTCTTAGCTCGAACCCCCGCTTGCCTCATGACCTCCAGCGCTTTTTCTATAGTATTGAAAAAGATTCTAACGTCTTTTATCGCGACGGTACGCTTTTGAATGTCGCCCGAATCGAGCTTTAGCCGCTCGCATAGCAGCTTCGCCTTTGCGCCGAGACAAAGCTCGTCGGAAAGAAGGTCGGCGAAAATTGCCTTTCTCTCCTCGCGCGGCATTGTCAGTATAAATCTCGCCCGTTTTTCACTTACCCCAGCCGCCTCGCAGATTATCCTCTCCCGCTCGTCAAGGCAGAGTATCTCAAGCTTTCGCTCTATCTCCGCTTGGGTTAACCCCGTCGCGCGGCAGAAGTCGTCCGCGTCACCTATCCTAAGCCCAAGCGTATAGTATAAGCTTTCCGCCAGCTCAAAGCAGGTAAGCGGCTCGCGGTGAAGGTTCGCCACAAGCGCAAGTATCGCGTTCTCCCAC
>CAYWJF010000045.1:7671-13377 GCA_964458545.1 uncultured Oscillospiraceae bacterium
CGCTTTTTTCTCTCCATAAAAAGCACCCGCCTTTCGTGTTTTATCTTAACACAATAAGCGGGCGCTTGCCATATAATTCCATCTTCATATTACGGCTGAGTTCTACGTTTTTAGGTAAATTAAAGGGGCGATTTTGAGATATTTTTTCCGCTTCGCGGATATTTTGGCGCGGTTTGCGATATTTTCTTAATTACCACTACAACACGCTCGCTCTCGTCGGGAAGGGTGAAGCGGCGCTTCGCGATAACCATTCCCGATAGCTCCTTAAGCGCGTGCTTAGAAAGCGCTATCTCCTCCTCTGCGTCGGGTCCCTTCATCGCAATAAGGTGTCCGCCCGCCTTCACGAGCGGAAGGCAGTACTCAAGCAGCGACGGAAGCGACGCTACCGCCCGCGCCGTTACGGTATCGAAGCTTTCGCGGTATTCTCCCCGCGCAAGCTCCTCCGCGCGTCCGTGAAGGGTCGTAACCTCTATGCCCGTTTCGGCGGCGGCGTTCTCTATAAACTTTAGCTTTTTGCCCGTCGCGTCTATAAGCGTCAGCGAAAGCTCTGGTCTCGCCGCTTTAAGAACAACACCCGGAAAGCCCGCACCCGTTCCGACGTCCGCTACTTTCCCGCGAAGCTCCTCAAGGGTAAGTAGGGTCGAGCTGTCGAGCAGGTGCTTTATCTCCACCTCGCGCGGGTCGGTTATGGCGGTAAGGTTAAGCGTTTTGTTCGTTTCAATCAGTCTTTCGCAGTAGTCGTCTAACCTCTTTGCCGCTTGCTCGCTTATATCTGCGCCGAGCGTAGCCGCCTCGCTAATCAGCCTCTTTTTGTCTATCATTCTGTTTCTCCTTTTTAAGCCAGATAGTTAGCACCGAGATATCCGCGGGGTTAACCCCGCTTATCCGCTCCGCCTGTCCGACCGAGAGCGGTTTGATTTTATTAAGCTTATCCCTCGCTTCAATCCTTAAGCCCTTTACGCGCGAGTAATCGAAATCGGGCGACAGCGGCAGCTCTTCGAGCCGCTTTACCTTATCTATTACGCTCTGCTGGCGCTTTAGGTATCCCTCGTACTTAAGCTCGGTTTCAGCTTGTTCCGTTATTAAACGCGGAAGGTCTTTTCTTCTACTTGCATCATACGGAGCTATGTCCGCGTAGCTCACGCCCGGTCTTTTCAATAGAAGCGCAAGGGGCGCGCCGCTTACAATCGGCGCTGTTCCCTTTTCTTCAAGCAACCTGTTTAGTCCCTCGCTCGGCGGCACTACCGTGCTTCTTAGCCGTTCAAGCTCGCCCTCTAACAAAGCTTTGTTGCTTAAATACACGCTGTACCTTTCATCGGACACCAAGCCGACGGCTCGACCTATCTCGCAAAGCCGTCGCGCGGCGTTGTCCTGACGAAGGATTAGACGATACTCGCTTCTTGAGGTCATCATCCTATACGGCTCGTTCGTACCCTTCGTAACAAGGTCGTCAATGAGGGTGCCGATATACGAGCTGTCGCGCGAAAGGACAAGCTTCTTTCCGCCAAGAGCGCTCTTCGCGGCGTTTATTCCCGCTATTAGCCCCTGCGCCGCCGCCTCCTCATAGCCGCTTGTACCGTTAAACTGCCCCGCGCCGAAAAGCCCCTTTACCACCTTGGTTTCAAGGGTCGGAAAAAGGGTAAGCGGGTCACAACAGTCATACTCAATCGCGTAAGCGGGGCGCATAATTTCAACGTTTTCAAGCCCCTCTATCGTGCGGTACATCTCGTGCTGTACGTCGAGCGGAAGCGACGAGCTCATACCCTGAAGGTACATCTCCTGCGTGCTTTTACCACAGGGCTCAATAAATAGCTGGTGCCTCTTTTTATCCGCGAAGCGCACGACCTTGTCTTCAATAGACGGGCAGTAACGCGGACCTATTCCCTCAATCTTTCCGCCGTAAAGCGGCGAACGGCTGAGATTGCGCATAATTACCTCGTGGGTCCTTTCATTTGTGTAGGCTATGTAGCAAACGGCGTCATTTTCGATATCCTCCGCTTTATCCATAAAGGAGTAGGGGGTAACAAGCTCGTCGCCGCGCTGAGGCTCAAGCTTTGAAAAATTTATGCTTCTTCTGTGTACTCGCGCAGGCGTTCCTGTTTTAAAGCGGCGTATCTCCACGCCGTTCCTTACAAGGCTTTCGGTAAGCTCTGTCGCGGCGTTGACATTGTCAGGACCCGTCACCTTTGTAGCTTCTCCGACAAAGATTCTGCCGCCGAGGTAGGTACCCGTCGCGACAACGGCGCATTTTGTCCTAAATTCAGCACCGAGCAGGGTTTTTACCGCGGTAATCTGCCCGCCCTCGGTTACAATTTCAATTGCCTCGTCTTGAATTATATCGAGGTTCTCTTCCGCTTCAAGCGCGCGCTTCATATAGCGGTGATACTCGCGCCTGTCACTTTGCACACGAAGGGAATGTACCGCCGCGCCCTTCGCAAGATTTAGCATTCGGCTTTGTATCGTCGTCGCGTCCGCCGCTTTGCCCATCTCTCCGCCGAGCGCGTCTATCTCGCATACTAAATGCCCTTTAGCCGTGCCGCCTATTGAGGGGTTGCACGGTAGGTTCGCTATAGCGTCAAGCGAGAGGGTTAAAACCGCCGTTCTCGCGCCGAGCCTTGCCGCCGCGAGTGCCGCCTCGCACCCCGCGTGCCCCGCGCCTATTACCACTACGTCATATTCCTTAAACTCAAACATATCTATTTCCCCACGCAGAATTTTGAAAAGACCTCATCAAGCACCCTTTCGGTGACGTTTTCGCCCGAAAGCTCGCCGAGCGCAGAAAGCGCCTCGCTTAAAAAGGCAAACACGGCATCGAGGGCTTTATCCCCGCCCGCGGCGGCTGCGTCGCAGACCGCCGTATACGCGCGCGCCGTCGTCTCGCGCTGGCGTTCGTTCGCAAGCACAGGCACGGAAGGGTCGAGCGAGTCTGTCTTGACGGCGCGCGCGACCGCCCGCGAAAGCGGGTCGGGCGGGGCGTCCTCACGAGCGCTGATATATACAACGTTAGGAAAGGCGCTTTCTATAACCGAAGCGTTAAGCTTGGTTTCGAGGTCGGTCTTGTTTATTACCGCCACCACATTTTTTCCGCGTAGCCTTTCTATAAGCGCAAGGTCGTCCGCGTCAAGCGCGCGGGAGCTGTCAAAAACCGCAAGCACAAGCGAGGCGTTCTCAAGCCGTCCGAGCGCCCGCTCTATACCGAGCTTTTCAACAAGGTCGTCGCTTTCGCGTATCCCCGCGGTATCGGCAAGGAGTAGAGTAGTTCCGCCGAGCCGTACCCGCTCCTCTACAACGTCTCTCGTCGTACCCGCTATAGGCGTAACAAGCGCCTTCTCGGAACCCGCCAAAAGATTTAAGAGGGTGCTTTTCCCGACGTTCGGGCTTCCGACTATCGCCGTAGGCACGCCGCGCATTATATTCACGCCAGTTTCATAACTGTCAAGAAGCTTTTTTAGCTCACCCTCTACTTCGTACAGTCCTTTATTAAGCAACGCTGAATCAATCGGGTCAACGTCCTCCTCGGGGAAATCTATATAGGCTGATATATGCGCCTGCATCTCAACTATACGTTTTTTAAGCTCCTCGGTCTTTTTATAAAGTGTACCGTGCGAAAGCGCCGAAGCCGCAAGCTCCCCTTGCTTCGACGCAGCGTTAATTATATCCGCTACCGATTCCGCCTCGGTAAGCGAGATACGCCCGTTAAGGAACGCGCGGCGGGTAAACTCGCCTGCCAAAGCAAGCCGCGCACCGCTATCTAAAACCGCGCGCAGAACAAGCTCGCATACTATCTCGCCGCCGTGGCACATTATTTCAACTACGTTTTCGCCCGTATAGCTGCGTGGTGCGCGGAAGACGAGCGCCACAGCCTCGTCAATTATCTCGCCCGCCTTGTTCTTAACGTCACCAAGCCGCGCTGTATAGCCCGCTATTGAAGAAAGTTTTTCACCGCTTCGCGAAAAAAACACCTTATCGGCTACGCCGAAGGCTTCCTCACCCGAAATTCTTATTATTCCTATTCCACCGCTGCCTGCGGGGGTCGCTATAGCGGCGACCGTCTCGAAAATATCACTCATATTCACTCCAAAACAAAAACGAGGTCAAAGGCATAGATGTACAGGGTAACTGTACACCTCCGACCTTTGACCTCGGCGTGTGCGTTTTCTTAAAACTCTATTTTGCTGTAAAGCGGCGCTGTGAAACCGCCCGATTCTCTTGAATCTATCGGCTTTCTCGTCGGCTCCTGCGGCTTTGAGTCGCCGTCGCGCTTTTCATAGCGGGGCTTGCCGTTAAAGTTTCTTCCACCGCCATGGTTTCCGCCGCGGTTGTCTCTTCCGTCGCGTCCACGGTTATCGCGGGTTCTACCGCCAGAGATAAGGGAGATAACTACGCGCCTATTAGGCTCGAAGCCGACCGATTCGCTCTTTACGCCCTCAATCTCCTGAATGGCGCTATGAACTATCCTTCTCTCGTACGGGTTCATCGGCTCAAGCGCCTTGCTGTAGCGGGTCTTCTTGACCTTCGCCGCCTCGCGCTCCGCAAGCTCGATAAGGGTTTTTTCGCGCTTACTTCTGTAGTTCGCTATATCAAGCGAAATTTTGCTCGCGTCGTCGTTCTCGCCCGCTCTATTGCAAACGAGGGTGCAAAGATATTGAAGCGCGTCCATAGTGTCGCCGCGTCTGCCGATAATGAGCGAAGCGTCGTCGCCGTCAGCTTCAAAGGTAACGCCGCGTTCGGTCTTCATAGCCTTAAAATCAAGCTTTACCGCTCCCATAAGGGTGCAAAGCTCTTTAAGATAATCGAAGGCGAGCTTTACGGGTGCCGAGAGGTCCTCATAAGCTACCTCTACGCCCTTGTCCTCGCTGCGGAGCACCATAGGCTCAATCTTCTTTTCCTCGCGCTTGGGCTGGGGCTTCGGTTGGGGTTTTTGTTCAGGTTTCTTTTCAGCCGTCTGTGCTGTCTTCTGCGGCTGCAAAGCTGCTTCCTTCTTCGGCTGGGGCTTCTCCCCTTCGGTAAGAATAGTTTTGACCGAAAAGCCGTCGTCAATCGCGGAAACCTTAACCTCCGCGGGCTTTGAGCCGAAAAGCTTCTTCTGGGGCATTTCAAGAATCTCGACCGATACGTCGTCGCGGGAAAGACCGAGCTCCTTGCACGCCGCCTCGACCGCTTCGTCCACGGTCTTGCCGGTTTTAATTATTTCTTGCATTAGGATAACTTTCCTTTCGCTTAATATGCTTAGTTGTACTTCTCTTCGTCAAGCTCGCGCGCACGCTGTAAGCGCAACTTTTCAAGCTCGGTACCGCTCACGTCCTTTTCGGTGAGCTTGCCGTCTGCGGTTTTTACTTTTACCTTCTTAACCTCTTTTTTTGCTTTCTTTTTCGCCGCGACCATCGCCGCCGCTTCTTCTCTGAGCTTCTGGGGGTTGCAAATCTTATAAAGAATATACGCTTGTCCTATACCAATAAGGTTCTGGAACGCCCAGTAAAGGCTGAAGCCCATAGGATACATAAAGGAGAACACGCCGAAAAGCACCGCGGAGAAAAGCATCATTCCGATACCCTGCTTGCCGCCGCTTTCAGCGGTACCGCTCTTCTTCATAGTGATAATTGTCGAAACAACCATTGTCACTATCGAAAGCAGCGGAATTATAAGTGTAATAATATTCTGGAAAGAGGGTAGCTCGAAAAGGTGTATCGAGCCTACGCTCATATC
>CAYWJF010000046.1:0-13297 GCA_964458545.1 uncultured Oscillospiraceae bacterium
CTTATAAACACAGTATAAGATTACTGTACTCTTTTCTCTTTCTAAACAAAACTAATACGATTTCAGAAAGCTTAACTTTTTTGCATATAAAAAAAACACGCCCTCGTCCGAAAGGACGAGGGTTGCATTTACTCTTGAATGTTTTTTTCTGCTCGCTGTATTAGGTTGAATAACGACGAAGCATATTGCGGGTACTTTTCATTTATGCTTTCCGTAGTTATTGAAAGCTTGTCTAAACCATCGGCGGGTTCAATGCCTTCAATTTTTTCTCCGCTCGACATTGCCGCCGCCTTCGATACATTTTTAGAAAGCGCCGCGTCGGAAAAGCCGCCGTAAAGTCTGTCAGGCACGAAAAACATATCGCTTTGGTTCTTTGGATTCGCGGAATATACAATTCTAAACGCCTTATAAACGGCTGTCATAAGATAATTAGATATTTCGGAAACAAATTCTTTGTTTTTGCATTTAATAAGCATATCGTATATAATGCTTAAAGAATTTGTTATAAGCTTTTTATTAAGTACGGGAAGCACGCTTCCCTTATAAACGGTGTCGCTTCTCGGGTCCTCGTCGGGAATGTCATCAACCGAAAGGGTAAGCCCGCTTCTGTCGGGTGAACGACCGAGCAGATAATCGCAGGACACGCCGTAATAATCAGCCGCGCGGGTAACAAAATCAAGACCGCACTCGCGTATGCCCTTCTCGTAATGGGACAAAAGCGCCTGCGATACGCCAAGGCTAATAGCGGCTTCTTTTTGGGTGATGCCGCGTTCCTTGCGAAGAAGCGTCAATATTCTGTTAAAGCTTCCGTTATCTGACATTACCGCGCCGCAACCTCCCACATAATAAAAAACTGTAAAATACAGTCTGTAAATTCGATTATATAATAGTTTCTACCGTTTGTAAAGTTAATTTTGACCTCTTTTTGACAACAAATCGCAAAAATTTTTAATAAATTTTCGAGGTATTTCATAGTGAAAACGTATAAAATCCACCTTATTCGCAACGGAATGACCAAAGCTAACACCGAAGGACTATATTGTGGGGTCACCGATGTACCCTTAAGCGACGAGGGTGAACGCGAGCTTTATTCAATTCTTGAGGAGTATTCCTACCCATACGTCGAACGTCTTTATGTTAGCCCACTATGCCGCGCGCGAGACACCGCGAGCGTTATTTTTCCTGAAAACGAGCAAATAATTATAGATAATTTAAAGGACGCAGATTTCGGCGTTTTTGAAAACCGTTCGCTTGAGGAGCTAAAAAACGACGCGGAATTTCAAAAGTTTGTCGCGCCAAAGAGCAATTACATTCCAAGTAGCGTAGAGCCGCCAAAGGAATTTTACGAACGCTGTGTTTCTGCCTTTACCGAAATTGCGGACGAAATGATGCGAGATGGCATACATTCGGCGGCAATAGTTACACACGCTGCGGTTATAGGAAATATGCTTTCCGCGCTTGCTTACCCAAAAGCCGCCCCCTATGACTGGCAGTGCGACTGCGGCTTCGGCTATACGGTACTAATCGACCCGTCGCTTTATATGCGCGAGCCTGTCGCTGAGGTAACCGCCGCTATTCCTGTTCAAAATATTAACGAACTTGAGGACTAATAGCTTTATTTAGTTCTTTATTTTCCTTAGCAGTTAATTATTACCTACCTTTTATGCAATATAGCTATAATTCGGCTTGCTTTTTTTCAAAAACAAGTCGATTTTTTTGTCGATATTTGATATTTTAAGTATGGTATTTTTTTAACATATCTTATATAATATATTAGCATGTATTTTATTTATAATTCGGAGGTATTCTATGAGCACAATTACCAGCGTGCCCTTTGCCGGAACAAAGGAGCAGCAAAAGCAACTCGAGGAGTACATAGCCGAGCACGGAAAGGAAAGAGGCACGCTTATGCCTACGCTTCAAAAGGCGCAGGAAATCTACGGTTATCTGCCTATTGAGGTACAGACAATGATAGCCAAGGGTCTTAACGTTCCGCTTTCTGAAGTGTACGGTGTTGCTACCTTCTATTCACAGTTTTCCCTCTTTCCGAAGGGTCAGTACAAGGTTTCCGTCTGCCTCGGTACGGCTTGCTATGTTAAGGGCTCCGGCGAAATATTCGAAAAAATTCAAGACATTCTTAAAATTAAGAGCGGAGAAACAACGCCTGACGGTAAGTTCTCGCTTGCCGATTGCAGATGTGTCGGCGCTTGCGGTCTTGCACCCGTTATGATGATTAACGACGACGTGTATGGGCGCCTTACCCCTGATATGCTTCCCGACATCTTCGCGAAGTATTGATTTTAGAGTAATAAGTGTATGAAGATTAGTGAGATAAAAAGCCTGCTCGGCGCCGGTGTGCTGTGCGGCGAGGACAAGCTTGAAAACGACGTGTTTTCCGCTTGCGGAAGCGACATGATGAGCGATGTGTTGGCTTTCGTTAAGGACCAAGCGTTACTGCTTACGGGACTTGTGAACGAACAGGTTATCCGTACCGCAGCGATGATGGATATGAAGTGCGTCGTGCTTGTCAGAAAAAAAATCCCAACCGACGAAATGATTGAGCTCGCAAAATCCAACGGTATCGTCCTTATGACGACGAACTACCGTTTATACGAGGCTTGCGGAATACTCTATGCAAGCGGACTTCGTGGAAAATAGCCGATATGTCAGAACCTATTAAGTACACCTTTGACGTTGACGGCGAAAACTTTTCCTCGGCTGGCGAGGCTTCAATCATTATCAAAAAGGAACTGAGAAAGTTAGGTTTTTCGCCCGAAATCATACGCCGCGTTTCAATAGCGATGTATGAGGGCGAAATAAATATGGTTATCCACGCGGGCGGCGGCAAGGCGGTTGTTCTTGTCTGGCCCGAAAAAATCGAGATAACTCTTATAGACGAGGGTCCGGGTATCGCCGATATTAACCTCGCTATGCAAGAGGGCTTCTCCACCGCGCCCGACACCATTCGCTCCTTCGGCTTCGGCGCGGGAATGGGTCTGCCTAATATGAAAAAGTACACCGATATGCTCGACATTCAGTCTAAGCTCGGTCACGGTACTACAATCAATATGAGGGTGGACGTAAAATAACTTTCGTGAGGTGAACGGCTTTGAGCGGATATAATCATTCGGTGCTTCTGGACCTTGACAAATGCAAAGGCTGCACGAACTGCTTAAAGCGCTGCCCTACCGAAGCGATAAGAATACGCGACGGTCACGCCACCATCGATTCTGAGCGCTGTATCGACTGCGGCGAGTGCATAAGAATATGCCCTTATAAAGCGAAGAAGGCTCAGTACGACAAGCTCGACGCTATGAAAAACTTCAAGTATAACGTTGCGCTTCCCGCCCCCACCCTTTATGGACAGTTCGATAACCTCGACGATATCGACTATATGCTTCAAGGGCTTCTCGACTTCGGCTTCGACGACATTTACGAAGTAGCGAGAGCCGCCGAGATGGTATCTGGTTACACAAGGCGTTACCTAAAACGACCAGATATCGCAAAGCCCGTCATTAGCTCCGCGTGCCCCGTGGTCGTAAGGCTTATTCGTCTTCGCTTCCCGTATCTTTGCGAAAACGTAATGCCGCTTCTACCGCCTATTGAGGTGGCTGCGCGACTCGCAAGAGTAAGAGCGCTTGAAAAACGCCCAGACCTAAAGCCCGAGGATATAGGTATCTGCTTTATCTCTCCGTGTCCCGCGAAGGTAAGCTATGTAAAGAACGCCATTGACAGCGCAGGAAAGAGCGGAGTTGACCTTGTATTTTCAATTAGCGATATCTATTTTGCTATTCTCGGTCTAATGAAGAACGAGCTCACCCCCGTTCCCGTTTCAAGAACGGGAATGATAGGTCTTGGCTGGGCATCTACGGGCGGCGAGTCCTCTGCGATTTTTAACGACAGATACCTTGCGGCAGACGGAATTGAGAACGTCATTAAGGTGCTTGAGGATATTGATAACGGCGCTTTCCCCTCGCTTGATTTTATCGAGCTTAACGCCTGTCCCGGCGGTTGCGTCGGCGGCGTGATGACGGTGGAAAACCCCTATATCGCGAAAGCGCGTCTACAAACGCTTAAACGTTATCTGCCCGTTTCACAAAACTGGGACTTTGCGGACTCCCCCGAGGGAAAAACCTCAATTCCTGACGAGTTCATCGACAAAAACGACGTTACATATACGCCCGCGTCAAAGCTTTCGGACGATATGGACGAGGCGTTCAAGAAGATGGGCGACATTCAAAAGATACGCGAATGTCTTCCTGACCTCGATTGCGGCTCCTGCGGTGCGCCTACCTGCCACGCCTTCGCTGAGGATATTATCCGAGGCAACGCGGTAATAGACGACTGTATAGTAAGAATGAGAGAGCGTATACACGAGCTTTCGGATAAAAATACGGAGAGATAGTATGACGGTAAACGAGCTTATCGAGAAAACCGGCTTTGAAATAGTCAACCTTGCCAATAAAGATAGAGTAATCGAGGGCGGCTTCGCAGGCGACCTATTAAGCTGGGTTATGGGCAGAGCGAGCGAGGATAATGTTTGGGTCACTATTATGACCAATCAGAACATTATTGCCGTAGCGACGCTTATTGACCTTTCCTGTATAGTTATCGCGGAAAATTCCGAGATAGACAACTCTGTCGTTACACTTGCCAAGGAAAAGGGAGTAAATATCCTAAAAACTGCTGATAATACCTTTTCCGTCTGCGGCAAGCTGGCTTCGCTCATTTAATATGAAAAGGTTCTATTACGACCTTCATCTTCACTCCTGCCTCTCCCCTTGCGGCGACGACGATATGACGGTTAACAACATTGCGGGTATGGCGAAGCTTAACGGCTTAAATATAGTCGCGCTTACCGACCATAATTCCACAAAAAACTGCCCTGCTTTTTTTAAAGCGTGCGAAAGAAACGGTGTTGTAGCTGTCGCGGGCACCGAGCTTACCACCGCCGAGGATATTCACCTTGTGTGTCTGTTCGAGACGCTTGATGCGTCAATTGAATTCGACACCGCTCTTAAAGAAAAGCGTATTCTCTTTAAAAACCGTCCTGACGTTGCGGGTAACCAAACAATACTTGACAGTGACGATAATACGATAGGCGAAGAGGAATACTTTCTCCCTAACGCCACGACACTTGCGCTCGACGACGCCTATGCCTTTGCTTCCTCCTACGGCGCCGCGGTTTACCCCGCGCATATTGACCGACCTGCTAACGGAATTATCGCCGTTCTCGGTACATACCCAGAAGGCTTAAGCTTTAAAGCCGCTGAGTTTAAGGATAGGTCGCTTATTGAATCATATAAACGAAAATATCCTGAACTAAAAGGTATAATCACCGTTTCAAGCTCCGACGCGCATTATCTTTGGGATATAAGCGAAGCGAAGAATTATCTTGAGCTTGATTGCGGCGAGGACGCGGACTCAGTACGAAGCGCATTAATACGCCTACTTCGGGGTGAACAATGAAAGAGCTTTCACTTAATATACTCGATATAGCCATGAATTCAGTAAAAGCGGGAGCGACGCTTATTGAATTAGACCTGCTCGATAAAGATTCCGTCCTTACCGTCTCCATTAAGGATAACGGCTGCGGAATGAGTAACGAGCAGATAAAAAAGCTTTCCGACCCCTTTTTTACAACCCGCACGACTCGAAAGGTCGGTCTTGGCATTCCTTTTTATATACTCGCGGCAAAGCAGACCGGCGGCGACGTAACAATAGTTTCAAAAACACAATCGGAGTATCCCGACGCTCATGGAACTACGGTAACGGCTGTGTTTAGAGAAAACAGTATTGATTTTACACCGCTGGGCGATATTATCTCAACCATCATCACACTTATTCAAGGGTATCCCGATATTGATTTTGTTTTCAATCATTCAAACGGCGAAAAGCTTGTTTCTCTTGACACAAGAGAGATAAAGGAAACGCTCGGAAGTGAAATTCCGTTAAACAGCGTAGAAATACTCGACTGGATAAAACAGTTTTTAGAAGAACAATATATAAATACAAATTTGCGAAAGGATTAACACTATGAAGTCTTTGGAAGAATTAGCGGCAATCAAAGAAAAGATGAAAAACAAGGTCGCGCTTCGTGAAGGCGGCGCGGAAACCCGTATAGTCGTTGGAATGGCGACCTGCGGTATCGCCGCGGGCGCTCGCCCCGTCCTCAACACCTTTGTTGAGGAAATCAACAAGGAGGGTCTTGTTGACAAGGTCACCGTTTCCCAAACAGGCTGCATCGGCATCTGCCAGTATGAGCCCGTTGTAGAGGTATTTTCGTCGGACGGCGAAAAGGTTACATACGTTAAGATGACTTCGGACAAAGCTAAGAGAGTTGTCGCGGAGCATATTAAAGGCGGTAACGTCGTAAAAGAATACACCATCGGCAATCAATCGGTATAATCGGAGGAGTAAAAATGATTCGTTCACATGTTCTGGTCTGCGGCGGAACCGGCTGCACCTCCTCGGGAAGCGCTAAGATAATTGAGGCTCTTGAGAAAGAGCTTGCTGCAAGAGGGCTTTCCGAAGAGATAGGTATAGTAAAAACCGGCTGCTTCGGTCTTTGCGCGCTCGGTCCCGTTATGGTCATCTATCCCGAAGGCACCTTCTACAGCAGGGTCTCGGTAGACGACGTTCCCGAAATCGTTGAGGAACACCTTCTTAAAGGTAGGGTTGTTCACCGTCTTGTTTACAATAAGTCTGACGACGACGGCACCCATGTTTCCCTTAACGACACTAACTTTTATAAGCAGCAAAAGCGTATCGCTCTTCGTAACTGCGGCGTAATAAACCCTGAGGTTATTGACGAGTATATAGCTATGGACGGTTATCAGGCGCTTGGTAAGTGCTTAACCGAAATGACCCCCGAACAGGTTATCCAGACACTTCTTGACAGCGGTCTTCGCGGCCGTGGCGGCGCTGGCTTCCCCACTGGACTTAAGTGGAAGTTTGCCGCTGGCAACAAGTCTGACCAAAAGTACGTCTGCTGTAACGCCGACGAGGGCGACCCCGGCGCTTTTATGGACCGCTCGGTTCTTGAGGGCGACCCCCATGTAGTGCTTGAGGCTATGACGATAGCGGGCTACGCTATCGGAGCAAACAAGGGTTATATCTACGTTCGTGCGGAATATCCTATCGCTGTACAGCGCTTACTTATCGCTCAGAAGCAGGCTCGTGAATACGGCTTACTTGGTGATAATATCTTCGGAACAGATTTCTGCTTCGATATCGAAATTAAGCTTGGCGCGGGCGCGTTCGTCTGCGGCGAAGAAACCGCTCTTATGACCTCCATAGAAGGCAAGCGCGGCGAGCCCCGTCCCCGTCCCCCGTTCCCCGCTGTTAAGGGACTTTGGCAGAAGCCCTCGATACTCAATAACGTCGAGACCTATGCCAACATTCCTCAAATTATCCTTAACGGACCCGAATGGTTCTCTTCTATGGGTACCGAAAAGAGCAAGGGCACAAAGGTCTTCGCTCTCGGCGGCAAGATTAACAATACAGGTCTTGTTGAAATTCCTATGGGCACAACCCTTCGCACGATTATCTATGATATCGGCGGCGGTATTCCTAACGGCAAAAAGTTTAAGGCGGCTCAGACGGGCGGTCCCTCGGGCGGCTGCATAACCACAGAAAACCTCGACGTTCCGATAGATTACGATAACCTTATAGCTATAGGCTCAATGATGGGCTCCGGCGGACTTATCGTAATGGACGAGGACACCTGCATGGTGGATATCGCTAAGTTCTTCCTCAAGTTCACCGTTGACGAGTCCTGCGGAAAATGCACCCCCTGCCGTATCGGTACAAAGAGACTCCTTGAGATGCTCGAAAAGATAACAAGCGGCAACGGCACAGTCGAAGACCTCGACAAGATGGAAGAGCTTTGTATGTACATAAAGGCAAATTCCCTTTGCGGTCTCGGACAGACAGCGCCGAACCCCGTGCTTTCAACGCTCAGATATTTCCGCGAGGAATACCTTGCTCACGTCGTTGACAAGCGCTGCCCCGCTGGAGTATGCAAGGACCTTCTTCACTACGAGATAGACGCTTCCAAGTGCAAGGGCTGCACCCTTTGCGCGAGAAACTGCCCCGCTAAGGCAATTACAGGCACGGTTAAGGAAGCGCACGTCATAGACCAGACCAAGTGCATTAAGTGCGGTGTTTGCATGGAAAACTGCAAATTCGGCGCAGTGGTCAAGAAATAAGGAAAGGAAAGGTAAATCGATTATGGCTGAAAACATTACATTACAGATTAACGGAATATCGGTTACCGTCCCGGACGGCTCCACAATTCTTGACGCTTCGGTCAAGGCCGGCGTACGTATTCCGACGCTCTGTTTCTTAAAAGACATTAACGCTATCGGCGCTTGCCGTATGTGCCTCGTAGAGGTAAAGGGCGCGCGCGGACTTATGGCGGCTTGCGTCGCTCCCGCGACAGAAGGTATGGAGGTGTTCACAAACACTCCTAAGCTTCGTTCAAACCGCAAAACTACCCTTGAACTAATACTCAGCAACCACCGCATGGACTGCCTTTCCTGCTCACGCAGCACAAACTGCGAGCTGCAGACGCTCGCGAACGAGTACGGTTGCGACACCGAGCGCTTCGGCAAGTACGATATGCAGCCTGAGTACGAGCAGTCTACCCCGCACCTTATCCGCGACAACAGCAAGTGCATACTCTGCCGTCGCTGCGTAGCGGTCTGCCGTCAGAACCAGCACGTCGGCGTAATCGGACCGATTGCCCGCGGCTTTAATACCCATATCGGCTCCGCCTTCGACCTACCTCTCGGCGAAACCGCCTGCGTAAACTGCGGTCAGTGCATTGCAGTTTGCCCGACTGGCGCGCTTCAAGAGGTTGACGATACCCAGAAGGTATGGGCGGCAATAGCTGACGAGACAAAGCATGTAGTCGTAGCGCCCGCGCCCTCTGTTCGCGCTCAGCTCGGCGAATGCTTCGGTATGCCTATCGGCACAAACGTTGAAGGAAAGCTCGCCGCGGCGCTTCGTCGCTTAGGCTTTGACAAGATATTCGACGTTGACACGGCGGCTGACGTAACAATTATGGAAGAGGGCACCGAGCTTCTTGAGCGTCTTAAGAACGGCGGTAAGCTTCCCCTTATCACCTCTTGCTCCCCCGGCTGGATTAAATTCTGCGAGGAGTATTACCCCGACTTTGTGGATAACCTTTCGAGCTGCAAATCACCCCAGCAGATGTTCGGCGCACTCACAAAGACCTATTACGCCGAAAAGGCGGGAATTGACCCGAAGGATATCTTCGTAGTCAGCATTATGCCCTGCACGGCGAAAAAGTTTGAGATAGGACGCGAGAATCAGGCGGCGGCGGGTTGCCCCGACATTGACGTTTCGCTTACTACTCGCGAGCTCGCTTCTATGATTAAGCAAGCAGGTATCGTCTTCACCGACCTTCCCGACGAGACCTTCGACCCCGTCTTCGGAATTGCCTCTGGCGCTGCGCATATCTTCGGCGCAACGGGCGGCGTTATGGAAGCTGCGCTTCGTACTGTCGCTGAAATAGTAACAGGCAAGCCCCTTGAAAAGGTTGAATTCAACGACGTTCGCGGCGTTGAAGGCATTAAGGAAGCGGAGTATGACCTTGCGGGAACTAAGGTTAAGGTCGCTGTTACCTCGGGACTTGAGAACGCGTCCAAGCTTCTTGATATGATAGAGAGCGGCGAGAAGGATTACGCCTTCGTAGAGGTTATGGCGTGCCCCGGCGGCTGCGTAAACGGCGGCGGTCAACCCCATCAGCCCGGATACGTCCGCAACACAATTGACCTTCGTGCCGAACGCGCAAAGGCACTTTACGGCGAGGATTCCGCTATGGAGCTAAGAAAGAGCCACGAAAACCCCAACGTAAAGGAAATCTACTCCTCTTACCTCGAGAAGCCGGGTAGCCACAAGGCGCACGAGATACTTCACACAACATACGTAAAGAGAGACATATACAAAAGATAACCTCTTATAAAGCGACAAAGAGCCGAATCAATGATTCGGCTCTTTTTTCTTAACTCTTCTTAATTGCTACTCCCATACACTCAAAAGCTCACGCATCCAAGCGCTTACGTTCATATTGTATGCTCTTTGTAGGTTATCTGGCGAAAATACCTTGTCCATTTCGCCATAATCAAGCTTTTTCCCCTCGTTCAATAGTAGCGCCTTAGTTCCGTAGGCTTTCGCAAGGCTTAGGTCATGAACGACTGAAATAATGGCTCTTTCGCCTTTTTTTAGCCAACCTTCAAGCAACCCGAAGGTCTCCTTTTGATAAGAAAGGTCGAGGTTGTTCGTCGGCTCGTCAAGAATTAGTACATTCGGGTCTTGCGCAAATAGCTGAGCTAAAAAGGTTCTTTGCAGCTCTCCGCCCGAAAGCGACAGCACCGAGCGCTCAGCGTATTCCATCATACCTGTAAGCTTTAAGGCGTTTTGTACTGCCTCTTCGTCACATTCGCATTTATCTTTGAAGAACGACGGCGTATACGCATATCGCCCAAGCCTTACCACCTCGCTTACCGTGAACGGGTAGTTAACCGCGTGTGTTTGAGACAGCACGTCGAGATGCCTTGCGATTTCATAAGCCCGAAAGCGCTTTATATCTTCATTCCTATACCGTATCTCACCGCTATATGCAACACCTCGCGATATCGCGTTCACTACAGAGGATTTACCCGCGCCGTTTGGACCAATGAGCATAAGCCATTCGCCCTCGTCCAATGAAAAGCTTATATTATCTACTACCCTTTTATCTGCGTAGCTTATAGACAGTCCATTTACCTCAAGAAGCGTCATCTTTGAGCCCTCCTTGCACGGTAAAAGATAAATACAAACACTATTGCGCCAATAAAAGAGGTAATCACTCCAAGCGGCAGCTCTAACGGATTAAGAATAATTCTTGCTACTAAATCAGCAAGCATAAGAAAAACCGCCCCGCCGAAAAGCGACGCTGGCAACAGCCGCTTGTGGTTAGGTCCCGTAATTAGCCTTACGATATGCGGAGTAACAAGCCCCACGAAGCCTATCGTGCCGCCGACCGATACACAAATGCCGATAAGCACGGAAACAGCTACCATAACCGTAAGCTTTACTCTCCTTACGTTTACGCCGATATTTCGAGCGTTGCTTTCGCCTACAGCGAAGGCGTTAAGCTCGCGAGAAAGTATTAGCAGCACAGTTCCGCAAACAGCAAGAGCTATCGCCAACACCAAAACGTTTCTGTAGCTACTGCCCGCAAGCGAGCCCATTGTCCAAAAGGTTATGCTCTTAACCTTGTCAGACCTAAGAGTAATTATGAGCGACAGTATACTTGAAATAAACATAGAATAGATAACGCCGATAAGAATTATTGTATTTGTCGAAAGCGAGCAGTCGAGTTTATAGGCGAGCGAAAGAATAATAAGAATTGAAGCAAAGGCAAAGATTACAGCAAGTAGCATTGTTCCCGCGAACGGTAGGCTCGGCAGAGTTACGCCGAAAGCAATAGCTATAACAGCGCCGAGCGACGCGCCCGAGGAAACACCGAGCGTTGAGCCGTCAGCAAGAGGATTTCTAAGAAGCCCCTGCATAGCGCCGCCGCATATGGAAAGCGAAGCGCCTACTAACGCTACACATAATACCCGCGGCAGACGTACCGATAGGATAATAGACTCCGCAAGACCATTTCCGCTTTCGCTGCCGAGAATACCGCTAATAATTGCGCGCAGAGTATCTAGCGGCGAGATATTTACGCTGCCTATACAAACGCAGGCAATCAGCGTAATTAGCGTCACAGATAAAAAGCATATATAAACGAGCGGCGAAAAGCCCTCTCCTTTTGTTTTGATACTACGCGGCATTTTCATACTCTTTGTTCTCATATACAAATTTGTATAGCATTTTCACTCCGTCAGAAAGTCGCTGCGAAGGGCGTGAAAGCTCGTTTCCTTGAAGATTAAGTATTGCCTCGCTCTTTACCGCAGATATGTTTTCCCAGCCCGCCCGTAAGAGTATCTCCTCCGTTGGAGTGGGTCCCTCTCCGCTATACATAGATATTGTGACAATATAATCGGGGTTGCGTTCAATTACCTGCTCTTCTGATATTTCGCCCCACCCCTCAACGTCCGCAAAAGCGTTTTTTAGTCCAACCATTTCGGCGGCTTCGTTCATAAAGGTGCTGTTCCCAGCCGTCCAAAGTCCGTATTCTAAGGGCGAGACCTCAAAGTATACAGTTTTCGTTCCGTCGCCGTCGGCTTTAGACATAACCTCGTCAAAGGTAGCTTTCATATCCGTTACCAAGCCCTCAGCCTTGTCATTTTTGCCCATAAGCGTACCGATAAGCCTGATAGCCGTGTAGGTGTCCTCGATATTCTTCGCGTCGGAAACAACAACACGAATTCCCGCCGCCTCAAGCGCGTCCACCTGCTCCTTCGGTTGCGCCATTGTGCTCATAAAGAGCACCTGCGGCTGTAAAGCGATTATCTGCTCAACGTTCGTTTCGTAACCCGATTGCACCGACGGCACAGCCGTGACCTCAGCGGGATAATCGCAGAATTCTCCGCGACCGACAAGGGTTTCACCCGCGCCTAAAGCATAGATAATTTCGCAGTCGGACGCGGTAAGCGCTACAACCCGCGTAGCTGGCGCGTCAAGCGTTATTTCACGCCCCGTCATATCTGTTGCTTTAACGGAGAAGCCCTCCCCTTGCTCTTCCACAGCCTGCGTACAGCCGAAAAACGCCGAGCAAAGCAAAAGAAGTACAAGCAAAAAGCTTGCGGTTTTTAGGTGTTTCATCTTGAAATACCCCTTTCAAATTATCAAATGAAAAGTTTGAGAGGGTAACAAAAAAGCTGCCCACTCTTGCAAGAGGAGCAACTCAAAAAGCACGGTGCTTCGCGCCGCGCAGCTAAGCCCCACCCCAGGAGCGTTTCATGCGTAAGCAGGTCTCCCGGCTTGGCTTCATCCTACTCGGACGCCTTCCCGCCTTTCAGCAGTGGCACATTTGCCCTTTCGTCAGCTTCACGGTTACTGGGATAGCCCGGAAATCTCATCCGCCTTCCCTCGGCGGCTCTCGCCGTCGGCGCGTTATCCGCGCAAATACACACGCTGTTCATTTGTATATTAAATATAAACTATTCACATTAATGTGTCAAATTGATACGCAAAACTAAACGGTTTATAGTTCAAATTATTGACACAAAAGCCGGTTTGTTTTATAATTCATATATTGCCGCTGTGGTGGAATTGGCAGACACAAGGGACTTAAAATCCCTCGCCCTTAAAAGCGTACCGGTTCGACCCCGGT
>CAYWJF010000047.1:0-12870 GCA_964458545.1 uncultured Oscillospiraceae bacterium
GCTATAAAGGTTGAAAACGTCTCAATGGAGTTTAACCTAAGCTCCGAAAAGGTGGATAATATTAAGGAAACGGTTATGCGTTTTTTTCAGCATAAGCTTTTCTTCAACTCCTTTTGGGCGCTTACCGATGTCTCCTTTGAGGTTAAGCGTGGGGAGATTTTCGGAATAGTCGGATTTAACGGCAGCGGAAAGAGCACCCTTTTAAAAGTGGTTTCTGGCGTATTAAAGCCAACTAAAGGAAAGGCGGAGCTTTTCGGAACCCTTTCGCCGTTAATAGAGCTCGGCGCCGGCTTCGACTTAGACCTCACGGGTAGAGAAAACATCTATCTCAACGGCGCGGTGCTTGGATATTCGAAAAAGTTTATGGAGAGTATCTTCGACGAGATAGTAGAGTTTTCCGAGCTCGGCGAGTTTATCGACGTGCCGATAAAGAACTATTCTTCAGGTATGCAAGCGCGACTTGGCTTTTCGATAGCGACCGTTGTAAAGCCCCAAATACTTATTCTCGACGAGGTTTTGGGCGTGGGCGACTACAAGTTCCAAAAGAAGTGTGAGGATAGAATAAATGAGCTAATGCAGGGTGACACCACGGTGCTTTTCGTCTCCCATTCAATGGAGCAGGTGAAGCGTCTCTGCTCGAGGGTTTTATGGCTTGACCATGGCAAGGCTATGATGATAGGCGATACCGAAGAGGTCTACGCAGTATACGACAAGGCTTAATTAAGAATAAAAACAGTTCCGTCGGTAAACAATACCGACGGAACTTATTTTTTAATGCAGGTGTGTTATGGACTATTTTAAAGCTTTTCTTGTCGGCGGATTTATCTGCCTTATAGGTCAGGCGCTTATGGATTACACAAAGCTAACCCCTGCGCGTATCCTTACGGGTTTTGTTGTAGCGGGGGTAATTCTCAGCGCGGTGGGGCTATACGAGCCAATAGCTGAATTCGGCGGCGCGGGCGCGACGGTGCCGATTATCGGCTTCGGACACCTTCTTTTCGGCGGCGTAAAGGACGCGATAGAAACCGACGGGCTTACTGGCATTCTTACGGGTGGCTTTACCGCGGCATCTGCGGGAGTTGCGATGTCGCTGTTTATGGGGCTTGTAATCGCGCTCTTGTTTAAATCCAAGGACCAAAGCTGACGCACAAGCGTCGGCTTTTTTTCTTTGGTGAGTTGTGCTACAATATTTACACCGCGTTATTCAAGGACGCGGAATATACATTCACAGGTACAGTATATGAATATGAAGGAATCCTTCGCGAAGAACAAAACGGGAATAGCGCTTATTATCGTTTCCGCTCTGTTTTCCTGCTCGGGACAGTTTTTATGGAAACTGTCTGAAATGAATAATATCTGGTTGTTATTTTTCGGCTTCGCCTGCTACGGCTTGGGAATGCTCTTTATGCTTTTAGCCTACAGACACGGAAGCCTTTCGGTGCTTCACCCAATGCTCAGCATTGGCTACATATTCTCGCTTATCCTTGCGTCTGCCGTTCTTCACGAGGCGGTGACACCGCTTAGAATAGTAGGTGTAATCGTTATTCTTGTGGGCGTGGTTCTGATAGGGGGTGGCGACAATTAAAGCACAGTATCTTCTCATTGTCGCGGTTATGACCGCTATGGGCGCCTTCGCGGGCTACTTCATTAAGCGCGCGTCGGGCGGCGACAACATTTTCAAACAGATTTTCAACTGGAACTTTATTATCGGCGGCGTTATATATGCGGCGTCTGCGCTGGTCAACATCTATGTTTTGCGTTTTCTCGATTATTCCGTCGTATATCCGCTTACGGCTGTTACCTACATATGGACAATGCTTGTGTCATATTTCTTCTTGAAGGAAAAGATTACGAAGCGCAAGATAGCGGGTGTTATCCTTATTATCGCGGGAGCGGCAATAATATCACTATTTTAAGGAGAGCATTATGACGCTTAAGGACAGGTTATACCGAATGCTGCCTTATGAGGTGGTAACTAAGCGGCAGCAAAGATATTTAGAAACGTTGGAGCCTCCCGCGCTGACTCCGTATGATTCCACGCCCCCGGAAATATATAATAAAGACGGGCAGAAGCTGCACACCTTTTTTCTTCAGGATAATATGACCCCAACCTACCCGTACAGCTTCGTTTACGGAGCAATGCCGAAATATATCCATTGGGACCGTTTTAATTATGGGCTGGACGTTCATTTCTACTCCCACCACAACATAGCCGAATATAAAAGGGTCACACCGAGAAAACGTTTTGCTTACTTTATTGAATCAGAGGCTATTCTTCCGAACGATTATCAGGTTTTTGAGAAAAAACCCGATCTGTTGGGAGAGTACAACAAGATTTTCACCCATTCGGAATGGCAGCTTAATAAATATGAGAACGCGCTTTTTTGCCCCGGCGGAGGGGTATGGTACGCAAACCCAAAGGATGGTGGCGTTGATGACCCAAAGAGATATAAGAAAAAAACAAAGGGCGTTTCAATCATATCTTCGAGCAAGGAGTTCTGTTCACTTCACAGCTACAGAACGCTTCTTGCTAGGGAACTACGCGACAGAAAGCTTGCCGACGCTTTCGGGACCTTTGATGGCGGAAAGCCTGTACCGAAACACGAAACGCTGACCGATTACCGCTACAGCGTGGCAGTGGAGAACGACATAAAGGGCTACTACTTCACCGAAAAAATATTAGATTGCTTTGCGGCTATGACGGTGCCCATATATCTTGGGGCTACGCGTATATCGGAGTTTTTCAACCCCGATGGAATAATTGTTATTAAGCCCGACGATTTAGAAAACACGGCGAAAATAGTGGCGGCGTGTAACGAGCGAGATTATGAAAGCCGTAAAGCGGCGATTATCGACAACTATAATAGAGTTCAAAAATTCAGAGTTATAGAAGACTGGTTGTTTGAAAACTATAAGGAAATAATAATTTAAAAAGCTGGCTTCCGAACGGAAGCCAGCTTTTAGTTTCGCTATAGCTTTAAACCGAAGATTTTGCTTTTAGAATGAAGCGTACGCCGTTTGCGTCTGTTACAATTTCATATACGCAGGGGCATTCGGTATCAAGGAAGTATTCGAGCTCGTCCGAAAACAGTTCGCAGTTCTCCTCAATAAACTCGTCGCTAAGGATATACACAACGGCGTGTTTAACCGAGTTCTCAGATAGGTACTTTGCCATTTCACCGCGCGACATTCCGTCAAGGCTTTGGCGTAGTTCAAGCGTGATATTCTCCTCGAAGCAGAAGTAGCGGAAGATATGGACATAGATTATATCGTTATTGAAAAGCAGAATGACAGGTTCGTCATCATTAATCGCGTCCGCTACGTCAGCGCATATATTATCAAGCGCGGGTCGCGCTACCTCGGCGCGTGTCTGTTTCATATTTAAAACGTCGCGCGAAAGACAGCCGTACGCTATAAGCGCAAGAAGGGCAAGCGAAACAAGGCAGGGAAAAAGCGGTTTGCCCTTTATTGAAAGAAATTCGTCGCCGAAGATAAAGAAAACGGCTACGAGAAGCATTAGCCAACCGATATAAAACGTGGAGACATACCGTTGATAGGAAGCGTTTGTTATCGCCTCTGTCGCGTTCATATAGCATACATAGGTATAAAAGATACTGAATAGATAGCAAAGACAGAAGAAGGGCATTGACGCGATAACAAACGCTACGCCATTTTCCTTTTTCTTGCGCCAAAGGAAGATGCCAAAAACTACAGCGGCGCAGGTCATAAGCGCAAAGAGAAGAAACACCGTGCCATATCCGTTTACCGCAACGGCGGTATGCTTAAAGTTACTGACAAAGTTCTGCCAGCTTAAAGAGACACGTTCGTTGTTGCCCGCGAGAGCGGCGGAAACCTCATCAAAGAAACCGCCGAACTGCCGCTGATTAAACTGGTCGAGATTGTTTCCAGTAAAAAGAAGCGCGAGCTTCCAGATAGCAAATATAACAAGCGTAGAAACGAGCGCCGTGGCGGCAGGGAGAAAACGCGCCTTTTTATCAAGAGGCTTTTCCTCTGTACCATTCGTGAGAAGAGATTTAATAAGAAGAAGCGCTATGCAAATCAGCGAAAAGAGGAAACCGTTAGCCTTCATTTGAGAAAGCATCATACAGCCAAGCGATACGAGTACCGTGTCCTTTACCGAATGAGGGTCGGCGGTAACTGCCATAATGGCGCAAGCGCCGAAGACTACGCCGAGAATTGCGTCGAAGTAGACAGAAATGTATGCGTCGCAATAGGGAAAAAGAGCAAGAAAAAGCGGTACGACGGCGATAGTCAGTAAAGCTTTAATTGGCTTCTTCCAGCTTGCTTTATAAAGCATAGTGGAAACGCCCGCCGAGATAACAACCCCCATAGCTATGAAGGTATCGGTTTCGGTGAATTTCGGCGAGAGCGAAGACAGATAGTAATAAAAGGTCTGTACCGCCTGCGGATAGGTCGGGTGGAACATTGAGTGAGAAGAATAGATATGCAGACAATCGTTTGTAAAGATGCCTTTGAAGAAGGGTCCCCAATGAGAGTACTCGTCATAGGCAAAATAGAAGGCATCGTGAATTTCATAAGAAACCCAAAGCAGAGCTGAAGCCAAAACAAAGGCAATTACGGCGGGTGAGGAAAGAAAGCTTAAAAAGCCCTTCGCGTCCTTAACAATGCAGTAAACGCCGAAAACAGCAGAAACCAAAAGCAATGTCAGCGCCGCGACTTTAAGAATACCTGCTACGCCGAAGATAACAAGCAGTAGGCTAAGCGCCTCTATCGCCGCTATTGGCGCGAAGGCGGAATCAATTTTAAACCTGCTTTTTAATGCAAACGCCAGAAGAATTATTGAAATAAAGCAGGGGATTAGGTAAACGCTCTGCATAAAAACAGCGACCTTTCAGTTAGCGTTGGGTCAAAAACATAACGATATAAAATTAAAATTAGTATAGCATACGCAAAAAAACATAACAACAAATAAAACAAAAACAGGCTTCTTACGAAGCCTGTCGTTTTCAAAAAGGTTATTTATTCGCTTTCTTCGCAATAGCAGCCTTTTTGCGGTTAGCAGTATTCTTGTGAATAATGCCCTTGGAAGCCGCCTTGTCGATAGCGCTTGCGGCGCCGCTTACGACAGCCTTTGTGTCGTCGGAGCCTGCGGCGATGGATGCCTCTGCCTTCTTTATTGTAGTTTTAAGGTTAGATTTCATAGCCTTATTGTGGGCGTTAGCCTTCTCGCTCGTGATAACGCGCTTCTTCTGTGACTTAATGTTCGGCATGGTACCACCTCCTCTTTTGCCGTACAGCATTTGATATAATAGCATTTTTCGTTTCAAAAATCAATAGTTTTGTTGCCGCGTTCTATAAATATTTCGCTTCTCATATTATGTACAAGCAATTGAGAGGTGCAGCGTGGTAAGAGAGAAGTTTAAAACAAAGAAAGGCGCGTATATGGCTTACGCGGCGGTTTCGGCGGCGATAATTGCGGCGGCTGTTTTTTACGCGCGTCCGCTCGCGGTGCTCTCAGCGTCGCTTGTAGCGCCTACTGCGGCGAAAAGCGCGCTTGAAAGCTATCTGCTGTCTAAAGAGACTATACAGCAGCAAAGCACATTCACACAAGATAATGAAGAGCCTAAGATAGAACCAAACGTGCCAAAGCCCGCCGAGCAGGAGATAGATGAAACGGTTACGCCCTCTGTCGAGGAAGCTGAAAAGCTTGTGCCGCCCGAAAATAGAATGCCGATAGAGGAGTTCAAGTTCGCGTCCTCCTCAACGGCGGACAACTATTTCCTTTACGGCTCGGGCTGCGTGAGGAATGCCACCTACTATACGAACACCGAGATGCTGACAGCCGCGCGAGGTGAGCTTGGCTTTGACATTGAAATAGGCTCAAAGGAGCCGCAGGTGCTTATTATGCACACCCATACCACCGAAAGCTTTGAGCGGTTCGACGCGGGCTTCTATGACGTAAATTATCCCACACGCTCAACCGAGCCCGAGGAGAATATTATTTCGGTCGGAAAGGTGCTTTGCGAGGAGCTGAACGCCGCGGGGATATGTGCCGTACAGGCAAGCGAGTATCACGATTACCCGCAGTACGATAACTCCTATTCAAGAAGCGCCGAGACGGTGAAGGAGTATCTCGAAGAGTACCCGTCTATAAAAATTGTTCTGGATATTCACCGCGACGGAATGCAGCGCGAGGATAAGACGAGGATAAAACCGACTATAGAGATTAACGGAAAGAAAACAGCGCAGATAATGATAATATGCGGCGCGGACGACGGAACTATGGGATTACCGAACTTCCGTGAAAACCTAAAGCTTGCCGCGCGGCTTCAAAATGCGTCGGAGACGCTTTACCCGGGTTTTGCGCGCCCGCTCTACCTTGCTTATAGGCACTACAACCAGAACCTCACAACAGGGTCGCTACTAATAGAGGTAGGCTCGGAAGCGAGCACCCTTTCGGAAGCGAAGAACGCCGCCGTGCTTGTGGCGGAGATTATTGCGACATACTTTACAACAGCACAATAAAACGCCGCCCTTTAAGAAGGGCGGCGTTGCTGTTAATACGGTTAAGCAATATTGCAATTTGGAAGCGAGTCGGTAATGCTTGCGTAATCCAAATTACTTATACTATCCTCGTCAATAAAGAGATAATCTAAACTTGACAGCCCGACAAGCGGCATATAGGAGATAATCTCGTTGCCCTCAAGGTCAAGGTAAACGAGCGAACTCAACGAGGAGAGGGGAGAAATGTCGGTTACTTTGTTGTTCCAAAGGGAGAGGAAACGAAGCTCCTTCATTGAAGAAACGGGCGAAACATCCTCTATCGCGTTATCGTCAAGACAGAGAAGTTGAAGCTTGGTGCAGTCCGCAAGGTTGCGAATATCCGTTATACCATGGTTCGTCAGGAACAGCACGGAGAGATTAGGAAAGTTGGAAAAATCCGAAAGGGTGGTAAAGACCTCGTCTGTTTCAAAGGAAACGAAGGATGAACCGCTATTGATAATTTCTGCGTTCTCGTCGGAGATGTCGTCCTCTAGTACGTCCTCGATAAACGCGTCGCAGGCTTTAGAATTATATATGTACGCTTCAACAAGACGGGTGCCGTCGCCGTTTTCGGTAATAGCTATTTCAAGTCCGCAGAAATCCTTAAGCTTTGTGCTGTCAATCCTTTCGTCCTCGCCAACTCCAAGGTATTCACGAACCACGCCCTCGACTATCGGGTCTTCCCATTTTTGACTAAAGAGTCCCGAAAAGGGATTATTAAGCTTTATTCCGAGCTTGTCCTTCGCGTTTTCAAGTAGCGAGCAGCCGCTAAGAGAAAGAACCAAGGCAAGGATTAGAAGAACAGCGGTCAGCTTCTTTTTCATTATAAAGTCACCTCGTCATTTACTGATATTTTCAGTTTATCACAAAAGAAATAACGTGTAAATATTGTCGAAATTAGGCGAAAACAGCAGTAGACGCGAAAGCTAATTCTTTTGTCTTTACAAACGGCAGTAAAAAACCTTATAATTATGAAAATAAATTTGTTAGGTAACAGAATGAAAGAAAGAATAAGAAACTTTTGCATTATCGCTCATATTGACCACGGCAAATCCACCCTTGCCGACCGCATACTCGAGCTTACGAGCGCTGTGGACAAGCGGGTTATGTCCAGCCAGTTCCTTGACAATATGGAGCTTGAGCAGGAGCGCGGAATAACCATTAAGGCGCGTGCGGTAACCTTAAGCTACAAAGCCGAGGATAACAACGTTTATGAGCTTAACCTAATAGATACCCCGGGACACGTCGATTTCGGCTATGAGGTTTCACGGAGCCTTGCCGCGTGCGAGGGCGCGATACTTATTGTGGACGCGACGCAGGGCGTTGAGGCACAAACGCTCGCCAACGCCTATCTTGCCGTGGAGCACGACCTTGAAATAGTGCCCGTACTCAATAAAATAGACCTTGCCTCAGCCGAGCCCGAAAGGGTAGCGAAGGAGGTCGAGGATATTATCGGCATACCCGCCGAGGACGCGCCGAGAATATCCGCGAAGACGGGCGAGAACGTAAGCGCCGTGCTTGAGCGGGTGATACGCGACATTCCCGCGCCGACAGGCGACGAGAGCGCACCTTTAAAGGCGCTTATCTTTGACAGCGTATATGACAGCTACAAGGGCGTAATTATCTATGTCCGAGTAATGGACGGCAGTATAAAGTCGGGTGACAGGATACGTCTTATGCAGACGGGCGCTGAGTTCGATGTGGTAGAGGTGGGTCATATGCGCCCCGCGAGCCTTGAAGAGAGCGAAAGCCTTTCCGCGGGCGAGGTCGGCTACATAACAGCGAGCATAAAGACCGTTCGAGATACCCGCGTGGGCGACACGGTAACTAATGCAGAAAGCCCCGCCGCCGAGCCGCTGCCGGGCTATCGCAAGGCGATACCTATGGTCTTCTGCGGCATCTATCCAGCCGACGGCGCGCGCTACGGCGACCTTCGCGACGCGCTCGACAAGCTAATGCTTAACGACGCATCTCTTTCCTTTGAGCCCGAAACCTCCGCCGCGCTCGGCTTCGGCTTCCGCTGCGGCTTCTTAGGGCTGCTTCACCTTGAAATAATTATTGAGCGGCTTGAAAGGGAATTTGACCTTGACCTTATTACAACAGCGCCGAGCGTTGTATATAGAATAACCAAAACAAATGGCGAGGTTATTGATATCGACAACCCCACAAACTACCCCGACCCCTCGGTAATAGCGAGTGCGGCAGAGCCGTACGTTGACGGACATATCTTCACACCGAGCGAATATGTCGGCGCGATAATGGACCTTTGTCAGGAGCGGCGTGGTACCTTTGTGGATATGAAATATGTTGACGCCGACAGGGTGGACATACACTATGAGCTGCCGCTCGGAGAAATAATCTACGACTTCTTCGACGCTTTAAAAAGCCGCACCAAGGGCTACGCAAGCTACGATTATGAGATGAAGGGCTTTAAGGAGAGTAAGCTTGTTCGGCTCGATATACTCATAAACGGGGAGCCGTGCGACGCGCTTTCGTTAATCGTACACGCGGACAAGGCGTATGCCCGTGGAAGAAGAATAGCGGAAAAGCTAAAGGACCACATCCCGCGCCAGCTTTTCGAGGTGCCCATACAAGCGGCGATAGGCGGAAAGATAATCGCCCGTGAGACGGTAAAGGCGCTTCGCAAGGACGTGCTTGCCAAATGCTACGGCGGCGATATTACAAGAAAGAAAAAGCTGCTTGAAAAGCAGAAGGAAGGCAAAAAGAAGATGCGCCAGTTAGGCTCCGTAGAGGTGCCGAGCGAGGCGTTTACGGCGGTTTTGAAGTTGGATTAGGTATTGCCTTTTTATTCTTTTATTATGCGATGATGTTCTGAATTGTTTACTCGTCGGTAATAGTGCAGAGAAAATTTCTGTTTTTACTATTATATATATACAAACGTCATTTGTATTCTAATGAGATACATGTTAATATGATAAACAATAGCGAAAGGGTTTGTATAGATGGATTTACAAGGAAAAAAGATATTAGTATTGGGAACCACACAGTCTGTTTACGATATAGTTGTTACCGCCAAACGCCTTGGATTATACGTCGTTATAACAGATAATTACGAGAATAGCGTTATAAGGCAGATGAAAATTGCAGATGAAGTATTAAACTTCAGCACAAATGATTATGAGAATCTGCAACGATATATTATGGAAAACAGAATAGATGGAGTTTTCGCAGGTGCAAGCGAGTTTAATGTACAAAACATGGTGTGGCTATGCGATAAATGTGGTTTACCATGTTATTGTACGCCACTACAGAACGAAACTGTTCAGAATAAAAGAAATTTTAAGGATATATGTAAAAAAAGTGGAGTTAATATTGTTCCTGAATACACAGCAAAGGATTATGACAAAATAGTATATCCGATTATGGTAAAACCAGCGGACAGTTGCGCTTCGAAAGGAATGACAGTATGTCATTCGCCAAGTGAACTACAGGGTGCGATTGATTACGCCCTGTCGTTTTCAACATCTCAAGATGTAATTGTAGAAAAGTTAATGACCTGCAAAAACCTATCTGTATACTATACCATTCAAAATGGATACGCTTCATTGTCGGCTATTGGGGATTGGTATAAATATAACAATAAGTATGGGGTTGGTACAATTACTTCGGCAATAGTGTTTCCATCTGTCTATACAGATACATATATTAAGCTTATGCATCCTCGTATTTGTAATTTGATTAAAGAACTTGACATTCAGAACGGAGTTATGAATCTCCAGATGTTTTTCGACGACAACAACATTTTTGTATATGAAGCATGCTATAGAATTTGCGGTACTCAGGAGTATAACATAGTATCCAGAATTAACAACCTTAACTCGCTTGAAATGATGATACAATACGCAGTATCAGGACAATTTGGTGAATCGAACGAGGTTAAAGATAAAGATGATCCCTATTTTAATGGTAAGTATGCATGCAATCTTGCGGTTATGCTTTTACCCGGAGTGATAAATAAGATAGAAGGATTTGAAGAATTGTCATTAATTGACGGGATAGTAAACATATCTATGCCCAAAATATGTGGAGATGTAATAAAGGAATCAGATATCGGAACTCTGAATCAAACATTCACTCGTATGCATTTGATTTGTGATTCGAAAAACGAAATAAAGAGCGTCATTAAGCAAGTTTTTGACTTACTGAGAATTACTGACCAGAATAAAGAAAGTATGATTCAACCAATACCGGAATCTCTTGCAAATTGGTTAGAACAATAGGATTAAGACATGGAAACAAGCACAATAGCGATTATTATACTTATATGTACAATCGTTTTATATTTGGTAGAGTTTATTCCGCTCTCCATTACCGCATTACTATCTTGTATTGCGATGGGAGTATTCGGTTGCTGTTCGCTCGGTACTGTTTTCTCAGGGTTTTCTAACAATGTCACGATGATGATTATAGGTATGTGTATAGTCGGAGACACATTATTCTATACTGGAGCAGCGTCATTTCTTGGCAGTAAACTAATTAAGATATTTGGAAAGAATGAAAAGATTTTTCTTGTTGCTTGTATTATAATTACTGCCGCGTTATCTGCCTTTTTAAGCAACAGTGCAACGGTCGCTATGATGTTGCCTATTGCGGCATCCGCAATAGCTTCGTCAGAAGGTAGATTAACTAAAAAGCATACGTATATGCCAATAGGTTTTGCTGCGGTAGCAGGAGGAGGAATGACGCTTATCGGCTCAACTCCTCAGATTATAGCACAGGGAATGCTTTCAGAAGCCGGACTTGAAGGAGCTGGTTTTTTTGAGTATTTTGTCACAGGTTTACCAAAAGTATTGATAATGGTTGTATTCTTTCTAACTATCGGTTATCCAATGATTAAAAAAACATGTGACTTTCCTGAAGTACCTGATGCAGCTGACAAAAGCGAAGTTGCTACGGAAAATACAAAATTTACACTAAAAATGCTGGTATCAATACTTATTCTTATTGGATGTGTAATTGGGTTTGTTACACAATTATGGAGTTTTGGTGTGGTATCCATGCTTGGCGCAGCTATGTGCATTGTTACGCGTTGCGTAAAGGCAAAAGATGCGTTTAAGCATCTCGATTGGAATACGATAATTCTTGTTGCTTGTGCGCTTGGCTTTGCCTCATGTTTGAATGAAAGCGGTGCTGGTGTGGTTATTGCAAAAGCATTTGTTGGGTTTGTCGGTCCGAATGTAAATCATTTTGTTGTACTTATCATCATTGCACTTCTTGCCAGTTTTTTAGGAAATATTGTTTCTGCTTCTGCGGCGACTCCAATACTTGCGCCAATATGCTTATATATGGCACCTGAAATAGGAATGGATAGTAGAGCGTTGATAATTGCTGTTGTTGTTTTTTCAAGTATTGTCTATACAACTCCTACATCTACGCCTCCTAATTCCATGCCTCTTGTTGCAGGATACAGATATAGGGATTATGTAAAAATCGGAGGACTTCTTAACGTCACATCTGTTGTATTATTACTGCTTGTATATCCATTAATCTACAAGATATGAGAGAGGCTTACTATGGAACACAATTGTAGTCAATGCGCGCTAATATACGGTAAACGAACATGTATATCTCCAGACGGAGTAGTTCCCAAGAATTGCACGACTACACTATATAATGATGCCATTGAGCATGCGCTCGAAATATATAAAAGTAATGGTGTTATAAGAAGTTTTGCTGCAGAGGCAGCAAGACAAGAAGCTTCCTGTTACACGAAGCCTCAGGGTGCTCATTTTAATATTCCGACAAAGCCGAGGGTTGTTGAAATAATTGAGTTTTGCAAACGCATGAATTATCGAAAATTAGGTCTTGCTTTTTGCGGAGGACTTGTCTCGGAAAGCAGAACATTTGGTAAAATATTACTTGATAATGGATTTGATGTTGTTTCGGTTATTTGTAAAGTCGGCGGAATCGATAAAACACTTATTGGCTTAAACGATGACGAGAAAATCAATAAATTTCATCATGAGAGCATGTGTAATCCAATAGCTCAAGCCTTGATAATGAACGAGGAATGCACGGATTTCAATATTTTACTTGGACTCTGTGTTGGACATGACTCTTTGTTTTTAAAACATTCTGAGGCTATGTGTACTGTATTTGCGGTCAAAGACAGACTGCTTGGGCATAATCCGTTATCAGCCATTTATACGTGTGACAGTTACTATAAGTTTATTAAGTAGTTAAGTTATATAGAATTAGCTTAAAACTAGTATAAAATGAAGAGCATTTAGGAGAGTAAACTTGTTCGGCTCGATATACTCATTAACGGCGAGCCGTGCGACGCGCTTTCGTTAATCGTACACGCGGACAAGGCGTATGCCCGTG
>CAYWJF010000048.1:0-12837 GCA_964458545.1 uncultured Oscillospiraceae bacterium
GGTTACAATACTGTGAAGCAAGGAACAAATTTTATTATTTCACAGCAAATGAAAATAGCAATGAAAAGAAGAGCGAGCCTTTTGGCTCGCTCGTTTTGCGTTTACGACTATTTCTTCTTTACAGGTATCCAGATTTCTGTGTAATAGTTTTCGTCCTGATTTCCTTTCGGAAAGTCGCTCGGGTCAGAGTAAAGCTCTACGGTTACGTTGCTTGTAAGCTCATAATCCTTGCAGTTAGGTATCCACTCTGAGAAAATCTTCGCGTTGGTACTCTGCAACGCGTTCGGCATAGCGCCGCGGCAGGGGAAGACCGCCCAGCTTTGCTTCTCAAACGAGCGGGTCACGCAGCCCTCGGGTATCTCCTTCCACGGAGAATAGTCGTCGGCGATAAGATATTCGAAATCCTTAGCCTTGTCGTCTTCGTCGAGGCATATGCCATACATAGCGCAGATTTTCTTGCTTGCGTCCATCTTGCAGAATTCAGTCCAAAACTCTGGGATAGTCTTTGTGCAGGTTTCAAAGCTGAAGCGTTTCGCTACGCCTACAACGCTAAATGCTTCCTTTTCCATAATGCGATATTCCATAATGTTTCCGCCCTCCAATGTAAGCTTGATTTTTAACGGCGCGTAGGACTTAACGGTTTTTCCCTCTTTCCTAACGGCTAAAGGTGTAGAGCCGTGGAAGCGGGTGAACGCCTTGGTAAAGCTGTCGGGCGAATCGTAGCCGTACTTTACAGCTATGTCGATTATCCTTGCGTCGCTTGCTACAAGCTCGCCGCCCGCGAGAGTAAGCCGCCTGTTCCTGACGTATTCTCCGAAGGTGCACCCGCAAAGCAGTGCGAACGCTTTTTGAAAGTAGAAGGCAGAAACGTTCAGCCGCTTCGCAGCCTCTTCCGCTTCTATTTCATTCGTGAGGTTATCCTCAATATAATCAATAGCCTCGCCCATACCTCTTATCCAGTCGATAATCGTTCCCCCCTCGTCGTAATTAGATGATATCAAACTTCGCTGAGCCGTGTCCGATTTTTCTTGCTCACTTTAGTCTAACAAGAAACCGACGTTTCCGTCGGTTTCTTTTAGCTGTTAAATTATTTAAAGAATTCCTCAAGCGTCTTCGAAACCTTCGGCGTGGAAAGTCCATAGCCGTCGAGACAATCCTGCCACGAGCCAGACTGACCGAACTTATCCTCTACGCCTATCTTCTTAAAGGCGAAATCGCCGTTTCCGATAAGCGCGTCCGCTACCGCGTCGCCAAGACCGCCGTATATGCTATGCTCCTCAAGGGTCACGACCTTTTTGCACTTCTTCGCGTAGGAAAGCACAGTTTCCTTATCGAGCGGTTTAATTGTATGAACGTTTACTACCGCGAGATTCTTTCCCTTTGCCGCGAGAGCCTCAGCCGCCTCAAGCGCGATATGAACCATAAAGCCGCTCGCGAAGAGCACGCCGTCGGTTCCGTCGCGAAGAACGTTAGCCTTACCTATAGTAAAGGGCATATCGGGAAGCTCGGGGCACGCCGCGCGCCCGAAGCGAGCGTAAACGGGTCCCTCATATTCGGCTATAGCGTTAACGGTCTTTTCCGCCTCGCGCGCGTCCGCTGGAACAATTACCGTAACGCCGGGAATTTCGCGCATAAGCGCTACGTCCTCAAGGCACTGGTGACTCGCGCCGTCCTCGCCGACGGTTATGCCCGCGTGGGTGCAGCAGAGCTTTACGTTAAAGTGGGGATAGCTTACCGCGTTTCTGAATATCTCGTAAGCGCGACCCGCGCCGAACATAGCGAAGGTGGAGCAAAACGGGATATAGCCCATAGTGGAAAGCCCCGCGCTCATACCGACGAGGTTGCATTCCGCTATGCCGCAGTCGAAGAAGCGGTCAGGAAATTCCTTTTTGAAATGCTTTGTCATCGTCGCTTCCGCGAGGTCCGCGTCGAGCACGACGACCTTATCATTTACTCTTCCGAGCGCGGCGAGAGCCTCGCCGTATGCCGCTCTTGTTGCTTTTGCTTCACTCATATTGTCATAGCCTCCAGTTCCGCGACAGCCGCCGCGCGCTGCTCCTCGTTAGGAGCCTTACCGTGCCAGCCGACCTGACCCTCCATAAAGGAAACGCCCTTGCCTTTGGTAGTGTGGGCAACAATGCATTTCGGCTTGCCGGGCTCGGTTTTCTTCTCAAGCGCCGCTATTACCTGCTCGATATCGTTGCCGTTTTCGACCTCTACTACGTCAAAGCCGAAGGCGCGGAATTTCGCGGGAATGTCGCCAAGACTCATAACCTGTTCGTTTGTGCCGTCAATCTGCATACCGTTGTTATCCACAACTACGGTGAGGTTGTCAAGCTTGTAGTGAGCCGCCGCCATTGAGGCCTCCCACACAAGACCCTCTTGCAGCTCGCCGTCGCCGAGAACGGTGTAAACCTTAACGCCATTACCCGCGGTCTTTGCGCCGAGCGCCATACCCGTCGCTATGCTTATGCCCTGACCGAGCGAGCCCGTAGAGGCGTCAACGCCGGGAATCTTTACTACGGGGTGACCCTGTAGCATTCTGCCGAACTTGCGAAGCCCCGCAAGCTCCTCGCGCGGGAAAAATCCCTTGTCGCAAAGGGTAGCGTAGTATACGGGCGCGCAGTGACCCTTGCTTAGTACGAACCTGTCTCGGTTCGGGTCCTTGGGGTTCTTCGGGTCAAGCTTCATCTGTGTGTTGAAGATTGCCACAAAAATTTCGGTGGCGGAAAGACTTCCGCCGGGATGTCCGCTCTTTGCGCCGGCGACCATATTGACTATATCAATACGGACCTTCCGACACTTCTCTTTTAGTTCTTTTATGTCCATAAAACACCTCCGTGCATTTTGCTTCGGCAAAAAATAAAAGGCGTATAGCCTCTTATTTTTAACAATATCAAGTTTAGTATAAATTAAGAGAAATTGCAATACGGACAATTTTGCGAAAGTATAGAGACATTTGTACTATTTTGTCCTGATTTGCGTTTTCGGCGCGCTGAGCGCGAAGACGAAATACGCCGCGAGAAGAAACAAGCCCATTGTACCAAAGACGGTGCTCATCGAGAAGATGTCGCAAAGCCAGCCCGCGAAGGGGAAAATAGCAATCATAAACACCGAATAGACCATGCTTTCAAAGGAGATAAGGGTCGCTCTTTGCTCGCTCGGAATGAGTTCATTCACGCCGTTTAATAAATAGTAATAAAGCGCGGAGCTAAAAAACTCGGTTACGAGCGTGCCCGCAATAATAATAGGAAGCGAGCCAAAGAAGAAGGCGATAATGGAAAGGGCAATAAGCACCGAGCAGAAAAGAATAAAGTGACCCTTTAAAAGCTTCGCGAGTTTGTCGCAGGCGAGCGAACCGAGCGCCGCCGCTATGCCGCCGAAGAGAAGGATTATCGCTATTCGTGAGGTCTGAAGCCCCCTTGAGGAGTAGTACTCCTGCGAATAGAAGAAAACGGTCATATATAGCGTTGAGGTCAGCGCCGAATAGATAGAAAGGCGAAGCACCTCTCGGTTTTCCTTAAGTATTTGCACCGCTGTTTTTATAGTTTGAAGAACGGTGACTCGTTCTTCCTTTTCGCTTGCCTCCACCTCGTCAAAAAAGAGCGAAACAATCAAAGCAACGGCACGCGCGCCGCAGACGAAGAGGTAAAGTATATCGAAATGGCTGTCTGATATAATCCCCCCGACGAGCGAGCCGAGCGCGCAGCCGAGGTTCAAAAGGAAGCCGCGCCTTCCGTTAATCTTAAGGAACTTTTCCTCAAGCCCTTGCTTTTTAAGGGAATCGTAGACGAGCGCGTCGTCTGAGCCTGAGTTAAGGTTAAAGCTAACGGCGGAAAAAATCATAGCGAGAGCGAAAACGAAGAAATTCCGCCCGAAGAAGAGCAGAAGCGCGGACGTTATAGCCGATATTCGACCTAAGATAATCGCGCGCTTTCTGCCGAAGGTATCGGCAATCGCGCCCGTGGGCATCTCAAAAAGCAGACTTGTAATATGGAATATCCCCTCAAGAAGCCCAATCTCAAAAAGGGACATCCCGCGGAAAGCAAGATAAAGCACCCAAATGGCGTCGGTAAAGTCAAAGGACGCCACAAAGCTGTATATATATGATACAGTTACATTTTTAATAGATTTCATTAGTAGTAGTTCTCCTGTAGAATAAGATAATAAAACAAAAATCCCGTCACGCTAAAATAAACGTGCGGGCTGCGCTATTCAGGAAAACCGCTTCAGTCGAGACCGTTTTTCCTAAAAAAGGGCGCAGCAAACCAATTTTCAGCGATAATCTGCGTTTTTACAGACGCGCTGGAAATTATAATATGAAAGCCGAAACCTTTTGGCGCGCATTTCATAAGCCTTCCGCCCTTTCCTAAAATCTTCGAATATTATAGCATAGACGGCGAGTTTGTCAAACCTTGCGTTAAAGCGTTAAAGTCTTCGCGCGTTTTCTTGTATTTTCTGAGAACGTTGTGGTATTATATACGAACCGAAAATAAGGTGAAAACAGGCGTACTGATGAAAAAGGTAAAATTCAAAATGATATATATTCTCTTAGCGCTGCTGATAGCCTTAGTCTGCTTCGTTCTTCTCGCGAAGACCGACGAGCTTGTTTGCGTGCGCTACAATATAGAAACGCATAAGCTTTCGGGTGCTGTGCGAATAGCTCTCGTATCCGACCTTCATTCTTGCTACTATGGTGAGCAGGAGAGCGAGCTTACCGAAGAGTTAGACGCGGAAAATCCAGACGCGGTGCTTCTTTGCGGGGACATCTTCGACAAGAAGCTGCCCAACGACAACGCCTACGAGTTCTTAAAGTACATAGCGGCGAAATATCCCTGCTACTATGTTACGGGTAACCACGAATACGCGCGGCGTGAGGTCGTGACAATTAAGAAGAATTTAAGAGCTATGGGTATAACGGTGTTGGACGGGCAATGCGAAAGGCTTTCGGCAAACGGCGAGACGTTGAACATCTGCGGAATAGACGATTTCGGCGCGGTTGGCGAGCTGACGGCGCGCGCCCAGCTTAAACGTGCATCGGGTGAAGCTGACAAAAGCTATTACACTCTGCTTCTTTCCCACCGCCCGAGGTATCTTGACGTTTACGCCAAATATGGCTTCGACCTTGTCCTCAGCGGACATACCCACGGCGGTCAATGGAGGATACCGGGATTAATGGAGGGCTTCTTCGTGCCTTCCGACGGCTTTTTTCCGAAGTATGTCGGTGGGGAATACGAGCTTGACGGAACAAAGCTGATAGTAAGCCGCGGACTTGCCCGCGAGAGTCACCCCGTACCGAGGATTTTCAACAGCCCCGAGCTTGTTATAATTGACTTAACTTAGCGCTGTATTTTTTCACCTGCTTTCGCCAAAACTAACAACAGCTTAGTTTTTGGGGAAGGATATGGAAAGAAAAAAGGGAAGTGCGCTCTTAAGCTTTTTAAAGGGATTTGTCATAACCCTTGTTGTGCTTATACCCGCGTATATAGGCGTTTACCGATTCTCCGTAGCGAGCGCCGAGGAGAAATTAAACCCCGTGCCCGTGGCGGCTGAGGAGACAGCGGTTCCGCTCGCGCCGAAGAACTACAATCTGCTGTATCTTACGGCGAAGGACGGCACGCGAGAGCTTATCGGCGCGTCGCTTATACGCTTCGACACAAACAATTCGCGGATAGTCGCCTGCGCGCTGCCGCTCGATACGGTGCTTCTATTTGATAAGCAGCCGCGAACCCTCTTTCAAATTTATGAGAAGAACGGCGGAGCGGCAACAAGCGAATGTGTGAGCGGCACGCTCGGAATAACCCTTTCAGGCTATGTCGCGGCGGACGAGAAGGTGCTTTCGTCGCTGATAGACACCCTCGGCGGCTTTCCGTTCTTACTTGAGCGGGATTTTCAGGTGACTAACGACGAGGATATAATAATATACACGAAATACGCGGGAAGCTCCGACTTTTCGGGGAACGACACGGTTATGCTGTTGCTTCACCCCGAGGGGCTTGACGGCGACTTCGTTAGCCTTCGCGGGCGGCTGCTTGAAGCGGCGCTTCGTGAGTTCGGACGAAGGGATTTCTCTAAAAAGCTCTCCGAGGCGTATTCCGACGAGATAAACAAGACGGATACTGATATAAGCCTTTCGGGAATGTACGCGCTGACTAAGGCGGCGGCATACGTCTGCGTGGACGGCAAAGCGGACGTCGCGCTCGCGCGGCTTGAGGGTGAGGATAAGGACGGAAGATACGAGCTGACCGACGCCGCCTGCAAAAGGATAAACGAGCTGTTCGGAGCGAGCGCCGAGCGAGATTAACAGAAAGTTTACAAAACGATTACAAATAGCGACTCGCAAATTAATATAATATTAAAAGGTCGGTTACCCCTCGCCGAATAGTAACAAAAGAGGGGTCAACCTACCCTATTAAGGAAGAGGCAGTATGGCATTTAAGAGAAAAATTTTTATAGCGACAGCGGCGCTTCTGCTTGCGCTGAGTCTTGCTGGGTGTACATATAATTACAACGGACAGGGCGTCGCGCGGTTTGTTTCCCCCGAGGCGTACGGCGGCGGCTGGATAGTGCCCGCCGAGGCGCCAAGCGTAAAGGAAGGCAAGAAAGAGGTAATAGACGCCGCGCTTTTGAGCGAGACCATATTTACCGTAAACGCGCGCTACGAAATAGACGAGAGTTATTTTGTCCACGAGGAATTCAACTTTATGATTCCGACAGGCTGGCAGGGGCATATGGTATACACCTCGAAGGAGGTTACGCTTAAAGACCACGTGGTAAGGACGATGGATTTCTTCTACCGCGTGCCTGAAAACGCCGCGGAGCTCGCCGAGGGCGACGACCCCGATGTACGGCTTATGCAGATAGAGTGTGTAGATTCTTCGCTGCTCGCGGAGCTTGATATATACGCGAAGAAGGAAAAGGTGGGCGAAACCGCCGACGGGCGTTACAGCTACTACATTACCTATTATGAGAACCTAATCCCGGGCGAAAAGCCTTATTCCGCCGCCTGCGTAAACATACTCGGCACTATGATGTCCGAGCGCGGAAGGATTACTATAAAGGTATAAAGTAACGAGAAAAGCTATTAGCACTTCTAATTTTCCACAAAAATGCGCTGACAGCGCATTTTTTGTTTTCAAAAAAGCGAAATTGGAAAGTGAGCATACGCGAGTAAACGCAAGAAAAACGGAGCAATTTGAAGTTACGATTTTGTAAATTAAAAAACCAGCAAAAAAGTGTTGACAGGGCGTGCCGCGGAGATATATAATACAACTCGGCGCCTCACGCGCTAAGGAAAAGCAATATAGCGCCTACGGGCGTTTTGATTATTCAGGAGGAAAATTATGTCGACGACATTGCAAAAACCCCAGACGGTTGAACGCAAGTGGTACATTCTCGACGCGGCGGGCAAGCCTCTCGGACGCACCGCTGCCACAGCGGCTGTTCTGCTTCGCGGAAAGAACAAGGTAACCTTTACGCCGAACGTTGATTGCGGCGACCACGTAGTGATAATTAACTGCGAAAAAGCGGTGCTTACAGGCAAGAAGCTTGAGCAGAAGTATTATCGCCGTCATTCCGGTTGGATTGGCGGACTAAAGGAAATACAGTATAAAACGCTTATGGCGAACACCCCTGAAAAGGCTATGATGCTTGCCGTTAAGGGAATGCTTCCCGACACGGTAATCGGACGTCAGGCGCTTACACGTCTTCGCGTTTACCGCACAGAAAAGCACGATAACGCTGCACAGAAGCCGCAGCCCTACGAAGGTTAAGAAAGGAGCGACAGATTATGTACGAAACAAGACCGTTCTTTTACGGAACAGGAAGAAGAAAATCCTCCGTCGCTCGCGTTCGCCTTTATAACGGCACGGGCAACATCACCATCAATAAGCGCGACATCGACGATTATTTTGGGCTTGAAACCCTTAAGCTTATCGTTCGTCAGCCGCTTGAGCTTACAAGCACCACAGGCAAGTTTGACGTAGAAATCAGCGTCAACGGCGGCGGCGTTTCCGGTCAGGCGGGCGCTATTCGCCACGGTATCTCCCGTGCGCTGCTTCAGTTTGACGAGAAGCTTCGCGGCGACCTCAAGAAGGCGGGCTTCCTTACCCGCGACCCGAGAATGAAAGAGCGTAAGAAATACGGACTCAAGGCAGCCCGTCGCGCGCCCCAGTTCTCAAAGAGATAATCGAGTATCGGTTTTTACACGAAACTACAAGCCCGTCGGTTTATACCGATGGGCTTTTTCGTGTGACAGAAAGTTGGGCGAAAAGCGTAAAGCTTCTATTATTACAGCTAAGTAGAAAAGTCAACACAATTATGATATAGTATTCTTAAGGCTATGAAAGAGAGTGTTACGCGAGGGGAGGGCTATTTGTGGATTTTCGCGAAAACCTCAACAGAAAATGGCGTTGGGAGCTCTTTAAAATCTGCGTACTGCTTGCCGCTATCGGCACGGTAGCGGAGATAGCGATTTACCTCTACGACTCAGCGAACAGCGTGCTGTTTCTGCCGTTAAGCATATATCGGGCGCGGTTTATATATATTCCGTCGTCGCTTAATCTTATTATAATTCTCCTTACGGCTTACTGCCTTAAATCTCCGAGACTTTCTAACGGCGCGAAGAACGTCTGGGCGTGCTTACTCATCTATTTCCTTTGCGCTAATACGCAGGTAATACACTATGTCTACGGTCCGCTTCTTATGCTGCCGAGCGTCGCTATTTTCGTAACGATACTCTTCGCGAACAAATGGCTTACGGCGGGTATCTCGATAGCGTCGGTTATTTCGCTCGCTATTGCGGGCTTTCAGGCCTCGCGTGAGCTTCGAAAGGACGACCCGCGCTTAACTATTGACCTAATCCTTGCGTTTGTTGTTATGTTTACTGTCTATGTTTCGGCGCGGCTGCTTAGCCGTTACGTTAAGGAACAAATTGACTATATCCTTGTGAGCAACGAGCGTCAAAGGACCCTTATTGAAGAGAGAAACATAGACCCGCTTTTGGGTATAGGCAACCGCCGCGTAATGAACGAGCGGCTCGCTGAGATAGTTAATACCGCGAAGGGGAGCGTTGCGCCGCAGCTATTAATGCTCGACGTAGACGATTTTAAGAGTATAAACGATATCTACGGGCACCTTAGCGGCGACGAGGTTCTGACAAAGCTTTCGGATATGATTAGAAAGCAGATAAAGGAGAACCGCCTTGAGGCGTTCCGCTACGGGGGCGAGGAGATAGTTTTGGTTAGTCTCGGTATCGGCGGCGACGAGGCGTTCACGCTTTTTGACGAGCTGAGAAAAGGGTTTTCTAGAATGCGCTACTCCTTTGAGCTTAAGCGGGACATTACCTTCAGCGGCGGAATGGTAGCGCTTACAGCAGGGATGAAGCCTGAGGAATGGCTCAAGTCGGCGGACGATATGCTGTATATTGCAAAGAGCGACGGAAAGAACAGAATTCACCGAGCGCAACAGAACAAAAAGGAGAAATAAAGTGGGTAAGGCGGCTGAAACAGAGAGCAAGAGAAAGCTAAGTAAGGCGGAGGAGAAGCGCAAGGAAAAGTACGAGGCGCTAAAGGAAAGTATTGTCGCGCAAGGGTATGAGGAGAAGGACCTGACAATAAGCGTCGTGTATGCGAACGTTATGGCGCTTGTCTTGACCGCGCCTATAATAATCGCGTTTCTGGCGCTTTTTATTGTAAGGAATATTGAAGTGATGATGAACCTCGGTACGCGGTCGCTTCTTAGTATGGTTTTGTCTATCGTCTGTGTTCTCGCGCTCGTGGTGGTACACGAGCTTATCCACGGCTTGACCTTCTCGCTCTTCGCGAAGCGGCATTGGAAGTCTATCTCCTTCGGCTTTATTGCGGAATATATGACACCCTACTGCTGTTGCGACGAGCCGCTAAAAAGGTGGCAGTACGTTATCGGCGCTATTATGCCGACGGTGGTTCTCGGTATTATCCCCCTCATTGCCGCCGTTCTTACTGGCTCACTCTTCCTTTTAACCGTCGGCGCGTTAATGACAATGTCAGGCGGCGGAGACCTTACGATAGTTTTAAAGCTTCTTATGAGAAAAGAGAACGGCAGAGAATGCCTTTACGTTGACCACCCCTACAAGGTAGGGCTTACGGTATTTGAGAAATAGAAAAAGCGGACGGTTCAACCGTCCGCTTTTTTGTAAACATATTTGCGTTGATGTATACTTGCGCGCAAGAAAAGAAGTTTCTATATACCATAGATAAAGCGTATGAACTGCTCAAGCTCCGCCTTGTTAGTCACCGTGGCTGGAACGCAGAGTAAAGCGTCCTTGTACGCTCCCGTGTGCGCTTTATAAAACGCCGTGCCGGAGATATCGAGCGCGTCGGCGTTATCGTCAATTGAAACGACATATTGCGAAAGCTCGGAATAAAGCTCCGTCGAAAGGGCGTCCTTTATCGGCAGGAAGATATCGAGGTTTTCAAAGTACCAGAGCGAATCGAGGTTGCCGATAATTACGTCAGCTTGCCCGGAATTCAGCATTGCGGTCATCTTCACAGAGGTGGAGTCCTCAGGGTATACCTTGCCGTCAAGGTCAACGTAGAATTGGAACATTACATCGACCTGCGCGTTCGTCTTTTTGTCGCCCGTATAAACAGCAAAATCGTCGTGCAGGGCGTCCTCAAGCGAGGTGTTAGACATATCGTTAAAAACAAGACAGTTGAGGGTGACCTTTTTATAGTTAATGAGGCTCACCGTAAGAGAGATAAGCCCTATTACCGCCACAAGACCGATAATAAGCGGGAACTTATAGTAATCCCAGATAAACTCTACCTTCTTTACGGGCGTGAGCTTTTTGAATTCTTCGCTTTTCAGTTTCATAAAAAGCCTTTCCGCCGCTTCTTGCGGCTTGAAGATTTACAGTAAAAATAGTACTATTATTTCAGCTGAGTGTCAATTAAGTAAAAATGAACAATGCTTTTAGGCGGAGAAAAAATGATTGAAAAGATAGGCGACGCGGAAATATATTACGAGATAGCTGGCGAGGGCATACCGATAATAATGCTTCATGGCTGGGGTATGGACAGACGTTTAATGTCGGGCTGTCTTGAGGAGCTCTTTAAAGGCGAGCTCTCGGGCTTTAAGCGGATATATCTCGACTTGCCCGGAATGGGAAAGTCAAAGGCTGGTAGCGTGCGCCGAGCGGACGACGCGGTAAGGGTGCTTATAGAATTCATTAATAGGGTTGTTCCGAGTGAGCGCTTTATTCTCACTGGTGAATCCTTCGGCGGATATCTTTCACGCGCGATAGTGCGCGCCGTTCCCGAAAGGGTGCGCGGGCTTCTTCTTATCTGCGCCGCTATGCTCCCGGGCTACAGGCGCGGCACGGTGGAAAAGCTTAAGGTCGAAGAACGCGACGAAAAGCTATTGTCAAGCCTCACCGACGAGGAAAGAACCGCCTTCGAGTATATGAACGTAATGCTTACGCGCGAGGTGTGGGAGGCTTATAAAAGAGACATTATTCCCGCGCTCGCCGAGCAGAACAAGGAGTTTTTAGGGCATATATTTAAGGGTGAGCTTTCCTACGATGTGGATGCGGCGGGCTTCAGTTATGACGGTCCATGCCTTATACTTACCGCTCGCGGCGACACAGAGGTGGGCTTCAAGGACCACCTAAGGCTGCTTGATATCTATCCCCGCGCAAGCTATATGGCGTTTAGCCGCGCGGGACACAACCTTCAAATCGAACAACCAGAGCAGTTTAGGTCGGCTGTAGCGGCGTGGCTTTACACCGAATTTATTAAAGAAAACAGGTATTAAAATGGAAATAGAAAAATTCACCGAGCTTACCGAAACGCAGAAGGACGAGATTAACGCGCTGGAGGATATCTGTTACGAGGGCGAAGGGCTTTCCAACAGGGCGTTTTTATCTAACGAGATTAATGTGGACAGGTCTATACCCTGCTTTTATTTAGGCTACGAAAAGGGCGAGCTTGTTTGCTTCCTTACCACCTTTATTCCCGAAAGCACCGAGGCGGAGGTGGTAGCCTTTACCCGTCCCGATATGAGGAGAAAGGGTTATTTTCGTCTGCTTTTTACCGCAGCGTGTATGGAGCTTGGCGTAAGAGGCATTAAGCGCATGGTCTTTGCGCTCGAGCCGAAAAGCTTAAGCGGCGCCGCCGCGCTTAAAAGCTTCGGTGAAACGAAGCTTTTAAGGAGCGAAAACCGAATGGTATTCGCGTGCGCGCCTTCGGCGCGCGCGGCGGCGGAAGAGTCTCTTCGTTTCGAGGAGGTCTGCGAAAGAAACAGCGCCGATTTCCTAAAGCTTGAGTGCGAGGAGTTCGGCGACGAGGAGCGAAGCGACAGCTATATAGACTCCCTTCTTACCAACCCGAAGCGCACGGGCTACGTCGCATACGAGGGGGAAAATCCCGTCGGCGTATACTGCGTGAATTATGACGAGTTTCCCGACGGCTTTATCTACGGTGTGGTAGTGGAGGAAAAGCTTCGCGGAAGGGGCTACGGAAGAAGGCTTATGACCCACGCGCTCAGCGTAGCGACCAAGCCGACGGGCAGGGCGATACTCGACGTAGACAGCAACAATCCCGTCGCCTTTGAGCTTTACAAGAAGCTCGGCTTTACCGTAACCTTTCAGGTAGACTATTACCTCAAAAAAATTTAAGAATGTACGTTTAGTACGAATATAATGTGATATTATGGTAGTGTGCAAGCATAGAGACTCGCGGACGAATTGTTCGCGGGTCTCTTTTTTGCGCGAAAAAACATGAAGGAGAGTATATGAAAAAGCAAGAACAAAAGAAAAACAAGCAAGCGAACGCAAACAAATGTTTGCAAAACAGCGCG
>CAYWJF010000049.1:0-12529 GCA_964458545.1 uncultured Oscillospiraceae bacterium
AAAGCGCTTCCTTGAACGAGGCGTTTTCAGGATTAAATGAAAAGACAAACAAGAGTCTTTTCTGGGGTCAGGCGACTGCCGTGTTAATTAGCGCCGACGCCGCAAAGGAAAGACTCTCGGAAATTATAAGCTTCCTTTCAAACGAAGAGGGCTTTAGAATGAATATACACATACTAATTTACAACGGTCTTGCAAAAGAGGCTGTGAGAATGAAGACAAACGATAACGTAACAATAGGTGACGACATCGAAAAGCTATTATCAAATATGCCTAAGGGCACAAACTGTTCTGTTAAGCTGTTTGAGCTTGCGGCGACTATGAACAGCGGCGGGGTTACGGCTTTTCTCCCGATACTAACGGCACAAGAAAACGAAGAACAGCTTACAAAAGAGAACGAAGATTTAAAAACAGTTAAGGTAAGCATTGAAGAACTGCTGGTAATAAATAAGAACAATGTTTTCGGCGCGGTTAGTTTAGAAAGCAGTGTTTGGGCGTTACTTTTACAGAATAAAGTAAAAGAGATTGACGCTTCCTTACTCAATATGGAAAAGCTAAACGGAATTGTTCTTAACGCGTTAAACACCTCGTTACAGCTAAAAAACGGTCTTTTAATCGTTGAGGTTTATACCACCGCTTACAAGAATAAAGGTAAGGCAACAGATAGCCAGGTTAAGGAGCAGTTGGCTGACACAATACTAAAACACGTAAGAGACAGCTACGAGTATTACAATAATGAGCTTGGGGTAGATATACTAAATAAGAGCGCTTTATTCCACGCGAATGGAATAGACGAGAGTAGCTACAACAGCATTCCCGTTGTGTTTTCAATTAAGCTAAATTTAATTTCATAATTACTTTTTCGCATTGAAAGAACACATTAAATTATGTATAATAAATGAGTAATAAAAGGGGGTATGCTAATGGACACATATTCGGTATCTCTCGATAAAATGATTAAAGAGCTAAACCTCGGTACAATCTACCTTCCGTGCGAGCCTTCAAAGGTATTAATAACCTCGCCAGAAATAAACCGTCCCGCGCTAATATTAAACGGATTTACAGACTATTTTGACCCGCGCAGGGTAGAGATATTCGGTATGGTTGAAATGGCATATCTTGAAAAACTGTCCGAAGAGGAACGCTTCAAAATGCTAGACCTCTTCTTTTCATTAAAGTCCGCCGCGGTGGTAATGTGTCGTGATATGACACCCTTTCCCGAGATGGTGGAGGCGGCGAAAAAATACGGCGTGCCTTTTCTAACCACGCCTGAGAGCACCTCTAACCTTATGTCAGCGGCTATCTCCTTTCTAAATGTCCAGCTCGCCCCGAGAATAACTCGCCACGGCGTTTTTGTCGAGGTTTACGGCGAGGGTATACTTATACTCGGCGAAAGCGGCGTAGGAAAGAGCGAGACAGCTATCGAGCTTGTTAAGCGCGGTCACCGTCTTGTTGCAGACGACGCCGTTGAGCTTCGCAAGGTATCGAATAAAACTATCGTTGGCTCTGCGCCAGAAAACATAAGGCATTTTATTGAGCTTCGCGGCGTAGGTATAATTAATATTAAGAATATCTTCGGTATGGGTGCCGTTAAGATTTCTGAAAAGGTTGACCTTGTAATTACGCTTGAGCCGTGGGAGAAGGACAAAAACTACAGCATTTTGGGGCTGCAAAACGAAAAGGCCAATATCCTTGACGTTCAGATTCCCGAAATAACAATTCCTATACGCCCGGGGCGCAATCTCGCTATAATTATCGAAACGGCGGCTATGAATAACCGCCAGAAGAAGCTCGGCTACGACGCGACGAGCGAGCTTTTCAACCAGCTTGGTATAGAAGACGACGTAACGGAGTAGTTGTGTATACATATGGAGATTAACGCCGCTGTTGAGAAACTAAAAAAAGAAGCAGGCATATCCGTCTACTTGAACGAGCCACTTTCGGGGCATACGGGCTTTCAGACGGGCGGTAATGCCGCATTAATGGTATTGCCGCAAAGCAGAGCCGCTTTTATTGAGACAGTAAAAATACTTAGAAACGAGAATATTGATTTTTTTATTCTCGGTAAGGGAAGCAATGTTTTAGCTTTAGATGAGGGCTACGCGGGCGCTGTTGTAAAGACCGAGCGCGCTCTTTCTGATATTACGTTCGGTGAAAACGGTGAGGTTTATTGCGAGGCGGGCGTTTCACTCGCGGCGCTTTGCAGAAGCTGCGCTGAACGCGGACTTTCGGGTCTTGAGTTTGCCTTCGGTATACCGGGAACGGTAGGCGGCGCGGTGTTTATGAACGCAGGCGCTTACGACGGAGAGATGAAGGACGTCGTGACATACGCAGACGTTCTATTTACCGACGGTAACACTGGCAAGGTTTACGGAGACGAGCTTAAATTTTCTTATCGCCACAGCTTCGCCGAGGACTGCGGAGCAATAATTCTAGGTGCGGGACTTAAGCTAAAAAAGGGCAATAAGGCTGAAATAGTTTCGCGTATGAGCGAGCTTATGGATAGACGAAAAGAAAAGCAGCCACTTGAATATCCGAGCTGCGGAAGCACCTTTAAGCGACCAGTTGGCGGCTACGCCTCAAAGCTAATTGACGAAAGCGGACTTAGGGGCTATGCAATAGGCGGCGCGTGCGTAAGCGATAAGCATTGTGGGTTCATAATTAACAGGTCAAAGGCTACCTCAAGCGAGATACTTGAGCTTGTCGATTATGTAAAAAGAACGGTAAAAGAAAAATCAGGCGTTTCGCTTGAATGTGAAATAAAGCTACTTAAGTAGCAAAGGGGAAAAACATGGATGTTGTAATTGTAACGGGACTTTCGGGCGCGGGAAAAACTCAGGCTATTAACGCTCTTGAGGATATAGGCTATTTCTGCGTTGATAATATGCCGCCGTCGCTAATTCCGCGTTTCGTTGAGATGGCGATACAGATTAATAAGTACAGCACCCTTGCCGTAGTGACCGACGTTCGTACAGGCGAGTTTTTCAGCGGTTTTTTTGACGCGATAGAAGACTTAAGGAAGCTGGAGGTAAACGTTAAGATACTTTTCCTTGACGCCTCCGACGAGGTGCTTGAAAAGCGCTACCGTGAAACGAGAAGGAAGCACCCGCTCGCTACCTCTGACAACTATAATATGCTTGAGGCTATTCAGGACGAAAGAAGAATGCTTCAGCCTATATTTGAGCTAGCCGATTACCGCGTGGTAACCACTCACATTTCCGCGGGTCAGATGAAGGAACAGATAGTTTCCCTCTTTCTTGCTGATAAAAACGACTCGCTTTACATACGCTGTATGTCCTTTGGCTATAAGTACGGCGTGCCGACCGAGGCTGACCTTATGTTAGACGTAAGGTGCCTTCCCAACCCCTTTTATATTGAAGAGCTTAAAGAAAAAACAGGACTTGATAAGCCCGTTACCGACTATGTTTTCTCGTTCGATTCAACAAACGAGCTTGTAAAAAGGTTCTATAGTCTAATAGAATATCTCTTGCCCTTATATCAAAAGGAAGGCAAGAGCCAGCTTGTAATTGGTATAGGTTGTACGGGCGGAAAACACCGCTCAGTAGCGATAGCTGAAAACCTCACGGCATATATTAAGGGGCTTGACTACAAGTGCAAGTCAATACACCGAGACATTAATAAAAAGATTTAACTATGACATTTTGTGCGGAATGTAAACAGGATATTATCGAAAACTACCGTTTTTCAGGGTGCTGTAATTCAGCGCACCTGTACGGCATACTCAGCTTTTGCAAGACCTTCTCAAAGGAGCGCATATGCATATCAAGCGAGTATGATTTTGTTATTAACCATATCTTATGCGTGCTGACCGAGTTCGGTATTTCAAAAGAAAAATGCGAGCTTAGTAAATCAAAGCGCGACTACCAGATTAATATCTACGACCATAACACGATTGACCGTTTGCTTATTGACTTTGGGTATTCAGGCGACGAGTACAGCTTTAGAATTAATAAGGACAATTTCAACTGTGAAAGCTGTAAGGCGGCGTTTATCGCGGGGTGCTTTTTATCCTGCGGCACAATTACTTCGCCCGAGCTCGGGTACCATATGGAGTTCACAACCCACAAGAAGAACCTTTTCAACGATTTTTTAGAGCTGACAAAAAAATCTGGCTTTGAGCCAAAAACAACCTCTCGTAGCTCGTCGTATGTTATGTATTTCAAAAATAGCGAGCAGATTGAGGACGTTCTTACCTTTCTCGGCGCGTATGACGCGTCCTTGAAGCTTATGGATACGAAAATATACAAGGACGTAAAGAATAGAGTAAACCGCAGAATGAACTGCGATAACGCAAACCTCGACAAGGCGATAGACGCGGCGAACTCGGACAAGCTTCTTATAGAAGAACTGTTTCATAAAAAGGGTAAGGACTTTCTTTCGGACGAGCTTCGTGCTGTAGCGAAGCTTCGTCTTGAAAACCCCGAGCTTACACTAACGGAGCTTGGACAAGCGCTTCCAGAAAAGCTTTCTAAATCGGGCGTAAACCACAGACTTCGTAAAATACGGGCGATTGCGTCCGAACTTAAGGAAGAAAACCATGATTAATTCCGCAGATTTCGTTCATCTTCATGTACATACCGAGTACAGCCTTCTTGACGGCGCCTGCCGAATTAAGAAGCTTATTTCCCGTATAAATGAGCTCGGTCAAACCGCCGTCGCAATTACCGACCACGGCGTTATGTACGGTTGCGTAGATTTTTACAAAGAGGCGAAAGCAAACGGAATTAAGCCGATAATTGGCTGCGAGGTGTATGTCGCGGCAAGAACGAGACTGGACAAGGTTTATAAAATCGACTCCTCCTCTTATCACCTTGTTTTGCTTTGCAAAAACGAAACGGGCTATAAAAACCTAATTAAAATGGTCAGCATAGCTAATACCGAAGGCTTCTATAACCGCCCGCGCGTAGACCACGAGTTGTTAGAGAAGTATGGCGAGGGGCTTATATGTCTTTCCGCGTGCCTCGCGGGCGAAGTTCCACAAGCGCTCTTAGCGGACGACTACGAAAAGGCTATAGAAATAGCTAAGTACTACCAAAACCTTTTCGGCAAAGAAAACTACTATATAGAAATTCAAGACCACGGCATAGAAGAGCAGATAAGGATACTTCCGAGTCTTATTCGCCTTGCGCATGAGCTTGATATTCCGCTTGTCGCTACTAACGACTGCCACTATGTCGAACAGAAGGACAGCGTTATGCAGCACGCGCTCATCTGTCTTGGTACTAATAAAACCTTTGACGATGATGATGTGCTTGAATTTAAAACAAACAACTTCTACGTTCGCTCCACCGAGGAGATGGCGGAGGTCTTTTCCGCCGTCCCAGAGGCTATAACGAATACTGCGAAGGTCGCCGAAATGTGCGATTTCGACTTCGAATTCGGCGTAACAAAGCTTCCTTACTATGAAAACCCAGAGGGTATAGACAACGCGGAGTTTTTCAAAAAGCTTTGCTACGAAGGCTTTGAGCGTTACTATGGAAAGAGTAACGACGAAAGCATAAAAGCTCGGCTTTTGTACGAAATCTCGGTAATAGAGAAGATGGGTTATATAAACTACTTCCTTATTGTTTGGGATTTTATTAACTACGCAAAAAGCAACGATATACCCGTAGGACCCGGGCGAGGCTCGGGCGCTGGAAGTATATGCGCCTACTGTATGGGTATTACCGGTATCGACCCTATAAGATACAATCTGCTGTTCGAGCGGTTCTTAAACCCCGAGCGAGTCAGTATGCCTGATTTTGATATAGATTTCTGCTACGAGGGTCGCCCGCGCGTTATTGAATATGTAACCAACAAGTATGGAAGCACACACGTTGCGCAGATTATAACCTTCGGAACGCTCGCGGCGCGTCAGGCTGTCCGCGATATGGGGCGGGTGCTCGGTATGGGCTACGCGCAGGTGGACGGTATAGCAAAGCTCATTCCGCAGGAGCTTGGTATTACCCTTGCGAAGGCGCTTGAGGTTTCAGCTGAATTAAAGGAGCTGTACGATAACTCCGAGGACGAGCATGTAAAGAGACTTATTGACCTTGCGCTTGACGTAGAAGGTATGCCGCGTCACGCCTCGACACACGCTGCGGGCGTTGTAATAACCCGTGACGAGGTCAGTGACTATGTGCCGCTTTCTATAAATGATGACCAGCCAGTAACGCAGTACACAATGGTAACCCTTGAGGAGCTCGGGCTTCTAAAGATGGACTTTTTGGGTCTTCGCACCCTTACGGTTATTGCAGACTGCGAAAAGGATATACAAAGAACCAACCCCGACTTTAAGCTAAGCGAGATACCTTACGACGACGAAAAGACCTTTAAAATGCTGTCTGACGGAAAGACAGAGGGCGTGTTTCAGTTCGAGTCTGGCGGTATGCGAAAGGTTCTTATGGACCTAAAGCCTGTTAACGTAGAAGACCTTATAGCGGTAATTTCGCTTTACAGACCGGGACCTATGGCATCAATTCCGACCTATATTGAAAACCGCCACCATCCCGAAAAGAAAAGATATAAGCACCCGCTTTTAAAGCCGATACTTGACGTTACAAACGGCTGTATTGTATATCAAGAGCAGGTTATGCAAATTTTCCGTGAGCTTGCGGGCTTTAGCTATGGGCAAGCCGACCTTGTGCGCCGCGCTATGTCAAAAAAGAAGCATAAGGTAATGGAAGAAGAGGGCGTTCGCTTTATCTATGGCAGCACCGAAGAGGGAAGGGAATGCGACGGCTGTGTTAAACGCGGAATACCTGAGTCGATTGCGAAGAATATATACGACGAAATGTCCTCGTTTGCGTCCTACGCCTTTAATAAGTCGCACGCCGCGTCCTACGCTATCGTCGCTTACCGCACGGCGTATTTAAAATGCCATTACCCTTGTGAATTTATGTCGGCGCTTCTTACAAGCGTGCTCGATAGCACCGATAAAGTAATAGAATATATAAATGAGTGTCAAAATATCGGCATTGAGGTGCTTCCGCCAGACGTTAATATAAGCTCACACGGTTTTACCTCCGACGGCGGAAAAATACGTTTCGGACTGCTCGCAATAAAGAACGTTGGAAGAAATCTTATAGCCTCCATAAAAACAGAACAGAAAAGAAGCGGGGATTTCACCTCGTTTTATGAATTCTGCGAGCGTATGTATTCCTCTGAGCTTAATAAGCGGGCGCTCGAAAATCTTATTAAATGTGGCGCGTTTGATACCTTGGGCGCGACAAGGCGCGGTATGGTAGAAAGCGTTGATATGATACTTAAAGATATTGACGAGGACAAACGCAGTAATATTGAGGGTCAGCTTACCTTCTTTGATAACGTCGGGAGCGACAAAAAAGCGCGACGCTATGAGCCAAAGCAGACGGAAGAGTTCGAGATGCAGGAGCTTCTTCGATTTGAAAAGGAGCTGACGGGTCTTTATATAACGAGCCACCCGCTAAAAGCTTACGCCGAAATGTGTAAGCAGATAGCTACAAAAAAGATACGCGACTATATCGGCGAAGAGGGCGGCGGCGCAGATAACGAGCTTGTGAAGCTGGTGGTAACCGTCTCATCGGTAAGAACCAAGCTCACACGCAATAATTCGACAATGGCGTTCGTCAATATTGAGGATACCTCGGGCAGTATGGAGATGATAGTCTTCCCGAATAAATTCACCGAATACGCGGGAGAGCTTAAGGTTAACGAAATTGTTGTCGTAGAGGGCAGGCTATCTGTAAAAGAGGACGAAGCGATTAAGCTTGTTCTTAACAAGATAACGCCTATTTCTAAGTACACAGTCAACACAAGCGAGCTTACCGACGAGGACATTGAGCGCGCGATAAGCGCGTGTAAAGCAAAATCGCTTTACTTACGCATTTCCAACAAAGATGACCCAAAATATAAACGTCTTTTAGCTTTGCTTAGTATCTTTGGCGGGAATATGCCTGTAATGATTTACTTCACCGATACCAAGGAAACGGTAAAAACGCCGAGCAAATATTGGGTAGAATACAGCGACGCGCTTCGTAAGGAGTTGTTTTTACTGCTTAACGAAGAGAACGTGGTATTTAAATAATTAATCATATAATCTTGGAGGACGTTAAATGGGAAACATAAAAACAATAGGCATTCTTACGAGTGGCGGAGACGCGCCCGGCATGAACGCCGCAATACGCGCCGTTGTTCGTACCGCTATTAACAAAGGACTTCGCGTAATGGGCATTCGCCGTGGCTATAACGGACTTATAGCTGGCGACATGTACGAAATGAACATACGAAGCGTTTCGGAGATTATTCACCGCGGCGGAACAATACTTTACACCGCCCGCTGCCTTGAATTTATGGAACAAGAGGGGATTAATAAGGCAAAGAACGTCTGCCTTGAAAACGGCATAGACGCTATAGTCGCTATCGGCGGCGACGGCACCTTCCGCGGCGCGCTGGACCTTAGTAAGGTGGGCATACCCTGCGTATGTATCCCCGGAACAATTGACAATGATATCGGCTGTAGCGAATACACTATCGGCTACGATACGGCACTTAACACGGCTATGGAGATGGTTGATAAGCTACGCGATACAACGCAGTCTCACGACCGCTGTAGCATAGTAGAGGTAATGGGTCACAAGGCGGGGTATCTTGCCGCGAACACGGGTATAGCCTGCGGCGCTGTCTGCGTAGTTGTACCCGAAATACCGCTTGATATCGACCACGATATTATAAGCCGAATGAAACGCACGCAGAAAACGGGAAAGAAGCACTTTATTATTGTTATAGCCGAAGGCTGCGGCGACAGCGCTGAGATTTGCAAGGAAATAAAAGAAAAGACCGGCATAGACAGCCGCGTAACAATACTTGGACATGTACAGCGCGGGGGCACGCCAACGATGCGTGACCGCGTTATCGCAAGCCAGATGGGCTTCCACGCAGTAGACCTTCTCGCCGAGGGGATAGCCGACAGGGTCGTGGTTATGAAGGGCGGAAAGATTGTAGACGTGGATATTATAGAAGGACTCGCCGAAAAGAAGGAGCTTAACCCTTCACTTCTACAGGTCTCTCAGACAATTTCAATATAAAGAAAAGGGAATCCGCACGGATTCCCTTTATTTGTTCACGTTTTCGCCGTTTTGTGAATATAGTTTTACAAGGCGGTGAAAATATGAAACGCAGCTTAAGAGACAAAAAGATTAAAAGAATTGTTATACGGGTTATCTGTATCCTTTTGATACTTGCAATACCTATAGTAATTGGCAGCAACCTCAAGCCCGTTATAATAACTATATGCTCAAGCCAAGCAAAGATACTCTGTACAAAGCATATGAACAAAAGCGTCGTTGACGAGCTTGAAAACCTCAATGTGGAGTATTCCGAGCTTGTAAACGTAGTGACCGATAAGGACGGCAATATAACAGCGATAGAAACAAACGCCGTTGAGGTAAATAAGATAAAAGCGAGGCTTACCGACGCAGTTAACGATAGTATAGCCGCCATACCGACGCAGGACGTGGGAATACCACTCGGTACGCTTACGGGCACTGAGCTGCTTTCGGGGCGAGGGCCGAAAATTAAGCTTCGTATGATACCTGCATCCTATGTGGAAAGCACCCTTACTCACGTCTTCGATACGGCGGGAATTAACCAAACCCGCCACCAGATAACTATAGAATTTGAAGTGACTATGACGGCTATTCTCGCACCGTATTCCACAACAGCCGTAGTAAAAACCAACGTATGTATTGCCGAGACGGTTATTATCGGTCATGTTCCAGAAATGTTTGCTGATGTCGGATAAACTTATGGAAATATTCTGCTTTTTAGGGTAAAATAAGTGTATTAATTCTTGAAGGAAGTCATATGGAATTTTCAGAAGCAAAAAAGAGAATAACCGAGCTTCGCGAGCAGCTGGAATACAATTCAAAGCTATATTATGAGCTGGACGCGCCTGTTATCGAGGACTCAGAATACGACGCAATGCTAAAGGAGCTAAACGAGCTTGAGGCAAGCTTTCCTGAGCTTGTAACAGAGGATTCTCCTACTCAGCGCGTTGGCGGCGCGGCTAATTCCCAGTTTAAAAAGGTAACCCATGCGCTTAAGATGGAAAGCCTTCAAAACGCCTTTTCCGCCGAGGATATTTCCGCTTATACCGAAAGAGTGCGCGAGGCGGTGCCGAACGCCGAGTTCGTTGTTGAACAGAAGATAGACGGTCTTTCTGTGCTTCTTGAATATAAGAACGGTAAGCTCGTTCGTGGTTCTACGCGCGGAGACGGAATTACGGGCGAGGATATCACCGAAAACATATTGACTATAAAGTCTATACCGCATAGCATAGACAGCTCTATAGAGCTTTTAGAGGCGCGTGGCGAGGTGTTTATGCCGAAGGAGGTTTTCCTTAGAATTGTCGAACAGCAGCAAACGGAGGGCGAAACACCCTTTAAAAACCCGAGGAATGCCGCCGCAGGCTCGCTTCGTCAGAAAAACTCTGCCGTAACGGCTGAGCGCGAGCTTGATATCTTTGTTTTCAACCTTGAGCGTTCTTCAAAGACCTTTACTACGCACAGCGAAACGCTTGAATTTTTAAAAAGAGAGGGCTTCCACGTTTCGCCTCAATATTCTCTTTGTAAAACCGACGAGGAGATAATGAACGCGATTAAATCTATCGGCGAGCGACGCACGGGGCTTTCCTATGATATAGACGGCGCGGTCGTGAAGCTTAACAGCCTTTCTGATAGACGAATACTTGGCTCAACAAACAAGTTTCCCCGCTGGGCAATAGCTTTTAAGTATCCGCCCGAAATTAAGGAAGCGACGCTACTTGATATAGAGGTGGGCGTTGGGCGTACAGGCGTTCTTACGCCGACAGCGGTATTTACGCCCGTTCAGCTTGCAGGAACTACGGTTTCCCGCGCCGTGCTTCACAATCAAGACTTTATAGACAGTATGGATATTCGAGTCGGTGATACGGTCAGCGTAAGAAAAGCGGGGGATATAATTCCCGAAATTATTAGCTCCAAAAACCACAAGGAGGGAAGTGACACCTTTAAGCTTCCGTCCCTTTGCCCCTCCTGTGGAGAACCTGTCGTGCGTTTGAGCGAGGAGGTTGCGCACCGTTGCGTTAACCCCGAATGCCCCGAACAGAAGCGAAGAAATATTATTCATTTCGCTTCGAAGGGCGCTATGAATATAGACGGTCTTGGACCCGCGACTATCGACCAACTAATTGATAAAGGCTATGTTAATGGAATTGGCGACCTGTTTTCACTGACAAAAGAACAACTATTAACGCTCGAAAAGATTAAGGATAAGTCGGCGGAGAACATTTTGACTGCATTAAACGCCTGTAAAGCGCAAAACCTTGACAAGCTAATTAACAGCTTCGGAATAAGAAATGTCGGCGAAAAAGCGGCGACGCTTATCTGCGAAGTTTTTGATTCCGCTGAACTTTTAGTGAACGCAACAAAAGAACAACTCTCCGCCATTGACGGAATAGGTCCTATTATTGCCGATAGCGTTGTTAAGTTTTTTGAGACAGACGGCGCTCGTCATTTATTAGATAGCCTTCGTTTGGCGGGCGTTAATATGAGCTACAGGTCCGCTAAGGTTTCAAAGAAGCTACAGGGAAAAACGCTTGTTGTCACGGGTACGCTTCCGACCCTTTCACGAGACGAAGCGAACGCGCTTATTGAAAACCACGGCGGCAAGGCGGCGGGCTCGGTATCGAAAAAGACTTCTTTTGTAGTTGCGGGCGAAAGCGCTGGAAGTAAGCTTACGAAAGCAAATGAGCTTGGTGTTCCCGTAATTACCGAGGAAGAGCTTCTTGAAATGCTTAAATAAATCGAACTGTTTTTTAGAGCGGACAATTGTCCGCTCTTTTTAATCTTCTCGTTATTGAAAAACGAATTGTAATATGCTTAAATTGTTATATTAAGCTTTGAGGTAATACTTAAATGAATACAGATGAAATACTCAATGAAATAAAAGATAATAATGAAGATATAGAGTTCTTGAAGGGTCTTGAGGGAAAGCTAAGTATATTTGATTATATGAAAGAGCTTCTAACGAAAAAGGGAGAAACGCTTTCCGCAATAATACCTCATCTCGGTTATGATAGGTGCTATGCCTATCAGTTCTTTAGCGGCAAACGCAACCCCACAAGAACGTTGCTCTTACGGTTGTCTGTGCTTCTTGCGCTTTCTGTTGAAGAGACTCAAAGGCTTCTTAACGTAGGTGAAAGAAACATACTCTATGCGAGGGTTAAGCGAGACGCGGCAATAATATTCGCGCTTGAACATAAATTCGGCAAAGAAAAAACAGACAAGCTGCTTGAAGAGATAGGAGAGCGACCGTTATTCACATAGAAAAAGAACAGTTTAATATAGAATACAAGTCCTTGTTAGATTTAGCGGATATTGATATGGAGCTTAAGAATGACTATTTGCCTTTATCCTGTCTAAAATCAAACGAGAATGGCGAGACATACCTTCTGCAAAGCAAGAAAACAACGGAGAAGTACATTTTAAAACGCAGACCGATTAGGTACAAGTAT
>CAYWJF010000050.1:0-12223 GCA_964458545.1 uncultured Oscillospiraceae bacterium
CTCAAGGCTCTGAAGCGTTCTATACATGGTATTGTTCGTCTTAAAGGTCGCGCTTGTTGTTCCAGCGTAATCTACGAGTAAGCCCGGGTTTGCGGCGCTCGTGGAGGCGGTGTCGTTCATAACCTTTTCAAGCTTCTTCGCAAGTCCGTCGGTGGAGTCGGTGAAGAGGCGGGAAACCGAGTCGGGGTCGTTCTCAAGGGCGGTGCGAAGAGCGCTTTCGTCGATAACGAGCTGACCCTTCTTCTCCCATGTATCCGTCTCAATGCCTATGTCGTATATCGCGTAGGCGTTGCCCTCAGGCTTGGTGTAAAGCGCCGAACGCATACTTTGAAGGAAGCTGTTTATGTAGGAATCGTTGTAAAGAAGACCTACCTTTGTCTTTGCTTCCCAGTTCTTTATCTCGGTTTCGGTCATCTCGTCCTTTTGGGCGTCGGTGAGCGGCGGGAATTTCTTGTATTCGGGCTTTTCCTCGACATACTTCGTAAGCTTGTCGATTAGTTCGTTATAATCCTTTACAAAGCTTTTGAAGGTATCGACTATCTTATCGGTGTCACGAGCGGTTTCTATGGTAGAATCGCCCGTATTTGTAAGCTGAAGCGTTACGCCCTCAATTTCAAAGGTGTTTGAGCTGCGCGAGGTGGTAACTTCGTTAATGGTAATGCTCGCGTCCTGTCCTTCGGCAAGTCTTCCGACGGCTATCTCGCCGCCTTCCATTGTTCCTTCTCCGAAAAGCTTGTTAAACAAGCCCTCGTCGTCGCCCTCAATATTAATGCCGTAGTTTGCTCCCGTCGAGGTGGCGGTCATAGTAAACTGGTCTTTTATCGAGGAGTAGGAGAGCTTAACGCCAGCCTCGCTGTTATTTATCTGCTTCATAACGGTGGAGATGTCGTCTGTGGCGTCAAATTCAAAGTCCTTGCCGTTAATCGAGAAGCTGACCTTTCCGTCCACAGGGGTTACACCCTCAAGCTCGGAAAGCTTAGTGCCCGTGCTAAAGGAGGAGGTTGCGCCCGGCTTTACGCCGAAAAGCCCCGTCCCTATGCCCGTAACGGTTATATTATGGCCCTTCTCGGTTGCGTTAATATGGGAAAAGCTTATTTTGTTGTTGCCGTTCGTGTTGTCATAATTAACATTTACATAGCCGCCGAAAGCGTTTGAGACGCCCTCGTCCAGCGCCGCCGCGAGAGAATCCGCGGTAATAATACCGTTTTCGCCCTGCGCCGCTATATCAAGATTAATCGTCTTTGATACTCCGTCGAGGGTAAGGGTGAATTCAAACGAAGCGTTTTCGCCTACGGCTGTAGCGCCCGTAACGGTAGCCGCGCCCTCTTCCGTGGCGGTAAGCCCCGTAGCCATTAACGCAAGCGCGGAGGAATCGCTCTTTACGGAGATGGTGGAGTCCGCCGCCGCCGTAAGTACAAGCTTGCCGTCGCCGTTTATAGCGGCTATATCCGTGCCCGCCGCGGTGTTTATGGCGGTGAGCATATCACTTTGATTTGTTACACCGTTTAGGTCAACGCTTACTTCGGTATCGCCGACCATAAGTTTAAGAGTGCTATCCATATTCTCGCCGACAATACTTCTGTCGCCGCTCATACTGAAGCTTTCGTTCGCGGCCGACAGGGTCGCCGCGGTGGCAAGACGGTTCACGGTAATATTCATAGGCTCTATGCTCGCCGTGGAACTGCCAACTACCTTGACGGAGTCGCCGCTCGTTACCTTGGAGACAGTAGAATTATAAAAGCTTCCGCTCGTAAGGTTGGTCGCGAGGGTGGAGCCGTAGCTTGAGTCTATGTATTTGCTCTTAAAGGTGTTTATGTCGGATATAACAGACTGGTAAAGCTCCTGCTTCCACGTAGTCTGCGATTTAATGGTGTTCTGCTTGTCTATTTTGGTTTGTGTTCCCGCAAGCATCTTTTGCACCATAGTTTCGGTATCAATGCCCGACATAAGTCCCGAAAGACCCTTGCTCGAATATAGCGAGCCGAGCGCGCTCGAATTTGTTGAGCCTGTTGCGTTTACGTTCATAAGTAAACCTCCTGTTTAAGCTGACTTACAGCTTTTAGTGAAAATTCCTTTTTTCTATTATAGTTATCACCCGTTTCGGGCGGTAGTTAATAGCTTTTTTAAATATTATATCAGTTCGTCCTTGTCCGTGCCAAGCTGGCGGTTAATTCCCATCTGAAGGCTCTTTTGATACTTGTCCGCCACCGAGCCTCCCGCGGAGTTTAATTCTTCAATCTGTTTTCTTAAGCGTTCCGTCTGAGCCTCTATCGCGCCGCGCGCGACACCCTCGTTTCTGATAATTCGGTTTGCTATCGCGCGGGATTCCATAGACGCGTCGTATATTTCATCGTAGGGCGCGCCAACCTCGCTTCTGTTCCCCTCGTTGTTAAGCGCCTGCCTAAGCTGTCCGTCTTTTTTTGCCGCCCTTTTAAGTTCCTCGTTAATCTCGGTAAGCGGCTTAAATATCTCCTCGCGCTTCTCCATGGCGGCGGTTATCTCGTCCGCTGTAGCGCCCGCCATAGCGTCGGTGACCTCCTCAAGCTCGCGCAGCTTTTCCTTCTGCTGTGAGAGCAGAACAGCTATTTTACTTAAATCCGCCATTTCGCCTACCTCTGTCGCTTGTCTAAGCGTTTCGTGTTTGATATAATTAAGCTAACCTCTATGAAAGGAGCCGTCCCGTATGTTTAACCGCGATAACGATTGGTTCGAAGCTATCCTTAAGCTGCCCGACGGTTCTGTCGTAGCGAAGGGGCTTGCCAACGTCGTTGTTCCCCAAAGCTCCGTTAATTTTTCCGCCGATTTCGTTCCGCTCTTCCCGCTCGGCGAAAGCCTTACTGTCGCACGAATTTTTGATGGGAACGAAATACACCGCTTTACGGGAACCGTTTACCTTTCGGGTAAAACGCTGCTTCGCATTGTTTCGGTGGACGACGAGCTGCTCACGGGCTCAGAGGAAATATACTGTGACCGCTTCGACCTGCCGCTGGAGCTTACCCGCCGCGTAGGGCTGCGCCAAAAGACCTTTTCGGTGCGCCTAATGTCGTTAAACAGCACGGGGCTTGTCTTTACGGGGGATATACGTGCCGACCTTAATACCGACGACCGTTTCACTGTAAAAGAATGCGGCTTGCGCTTCCTTGTAGGCGCTGAGATAATCGTTCGCGCGCCGCTTATGGTCGGGCTTTCCTCAGGGTATCGGTGCGAGTTTACGTCGCTTTCAAAGGACGCGCGCTTCGAGCTAAAATGCTACCTTCGCACCTACAATCTCGCTAATAATAAGCTATTCTGACGCTTTTTTAATACTGCTTGCGAAATCCTTAATGCTTGTAAGAGGCGCCGCGGCGCTTGCCGCTTGCTTATTCTCAAGTATAGTCTGGTAAAGCTCGTTGCGCCATATATTACAGCCCTTTGGCGCGGTTATTCCGAGCCGCACCTGAGAGCCTATCTCGGTCACCTTAATTTCTATCTTTTCGTCATTTTCAAGCTCGATGATTATTGAATCGTTGAGCTTTCTTGTTATAACGAGCACCCTTACTCACCGTCCTTCATCAACGGACAGCGCACGGGGTAGTCTTGGTCGAGTATAACCTGCGCGCCCTTTCGCGTATCGACGTTTATTATAACCGGGCTTTTCATATTAACCGTGGTCTTTTTGAAGTCCTGAGGTATCGCCGCGATAACGCGAAGCGCAAGCTCGCCGTCGCCGAGCGTTTTGAGAATCGCCTCGGGTATAAGCGGCTCGTAATCCTTCGCGAAGGACAGCGGGTCAAGAAGGATAAAGCAAAGAGACGGCTCTTCGAGGGATTGAAGCCACGTTATCTCCGTGCCCATCTCCTCGTCGTGAATAAGTGTGTATTTCCTATACTCGTCAAAGCCGAATATAGGCTGAACCATCTCGACTACCTTAACCTCTTCTATTTCCACTTCGCCGAAATCTCTCGTTTGGTATTTCATTGCGTCTCCCTTGCCCCCTACATTGTTAGGGGCTTATTTATTTTAGTCGCTTATTCTCCGGGGTTATAATCGGGCGAGGCGCTCTTCGGCACATACTGCGGTCCGCCGAGATATTCTATTTCCACGCTCGCCTTTTGAAGGATAGTCATTTTTACACTGCCGGGAATGTAGTTAAACTGGTTCTCAGAGAGCTGCCAGTTGTAATTCGATTCCTGTGGCTTAAAGTCGTAGCTCACCGAGCTTGGCTCCCAAGAAATTTCGGCGCTCGCGTTCGGAAGGAACGCCGTGTACATTTCGGGCTGCTCAATCATCTTCTGCTTGACTATCTTGCCTATAGTAACGCCGTCCGCCGTGTTCGACAACTGCTTGCCAAGCTCGACGTAGTTGCGTGTCGCCTCGTCAACAGACTGCTGAGCTTTCTGTGCGCGAATTGTAAGGCTGTCCTTCGTGTTTGATAAACCTATTGATTTTCTTGCCTCGTAGGTGTCGATATGAACTTCCGTGTTCTTTGTGTCGATTGACAACTCCATCGGTTGTGTTTGAACATCAGCTCTCGGCACGTCCTGAGCGGTGTTATGCTCAAGGCGCGCGTGTTCAACTTCAAGTTCATATTGCAATGGAGTTGTTGTAATTTTCAACAATTGCATATCCTATGCCCTCTTTCGTTTGAACTGACGTTTGTCTACCGCAGGTAGTCCAGCAAGGAGACAGGCAAAATGTTCGCCCCCATCTGAAGCACCGCTTTAAGTACGTAATCGTTCATTGTTTGGGTGGACGCCTCCTCGGCGTCGTCGGTACCCATAAGCCTATCTATTCTTGACTTATAGGCGTCTGTTTCGTTCGTAAGTCTTGTTTCCATTACGTCGAGATAGCTGGTCTTCGCGCCTATCTCGGTAATGTTCCCGAGGAATTTATCTGATAGCTTGACAATCTGGCTGTCAAGCTCCCCGAGCCTTGTCATATCGCCGCTTCTCAGCGCAGATTCTACTTCGTCCAAGACGGTGTAGATGTTGTTTGAGTTTCCGTCGGCGTCCTTGCCGAAGCCGAGTATCTGTAGACCCGAATAGGAAACCTTAAACGCCGTTTCGCCGTCGGTATCGGTGCCCTGCATTCTAATTCCAAGCCCGATATCCATAAAAACGTCGTTATCCTGCGGAATGGGTCTGTCCGCTACGCCGTCGTTGTAGAAATAGTTTCCGTTCGCGTCCTGCTGTATATCGTCTATCTTTATTCCGTTATAACTGAGCTCTCCCGCATTATTCACCGAGAAGGGAGCGCTGAAGCTCGCGTTGCTTCCGCCGAAGATGAACTTTTTGCTGTACTTTGTGTTCGCAAGGCTAAGCACCTGCTCCTTAAGCGCCTTTATCTCGTCCGCTATCGCTATTCTTCCCGACTCGCCCGTGGAATCGCTCATTCCCTTTACAAGCTTGGTGGAATGAATATCGGTAAGGATATTATTCATAGTCGTGAGCGTCGCTTCGGTGGTGGTCAGCTCGTCATTAATGGACTGTACATTATCGAGCTGCTTCTCCGCCTTATAAAGGTCCATGCGCGTGCGAAGAACCTTCGTGCCCGCCGAGACGTCCTCGGATATTTCGGTGAACCTCTTTCCGGAGGCGATACGCTGCGTTGTGGCGGCGAGGTCATACTTCGCCTTGTTAAGGTATTTCAGATAGTTTCTCGACGTCGTTCTGTCAGCTACCCTCATTTGTTATCGTCCTCCTAAATTATAGTCCTACGCGTCCCATGCGGTTGATAAGCACGTCGAGCAGGTCGTCAAGAACCGTCATCATTCGTGCCGCCGCTTCAAACGCGCGCTGGTATTTAATCATATCCGCCGTTTCCTCGTCCTGAGAAACTCCCGCTACCTCGTCGCGGCTCTCATTAAAGGAATCGGTTACAAGCGCCGTTGCCTCCTGCCGTCCGTTCTGGTAAGCAAGGTCTGCGCCGAGCTTTCCTAAAAAGTCCACCTCGTAGTCCGCGAAGGAACCCGTGAAGCTCTCGCCGATTGAGGAAAAGCTTACGTTCTCCTCTGCAAGGAAGGAGGCAAGCTTCTGCGCGTAATCTTCAACATTCTCGTTGCGGTCATATATGAAGTAGCCCGCGCCTCCTTTTGTCCACTCGTCGCTTATTGAGATATTCCTCGCTGTTACGGGCATATTGGGGTTTAATTTACCGTCCAGCATAGTAGCCGAAAGAAAATTCTTGTAAACGGTTTTCCCCGTTATTGCGTCTACCTTCGGCTTCCCCGTGGTTTCGTCAAGCACGGGAACCGTGCTGTTAACCTTCTTCGCGAGGGTGTTCGCGAAGGTATCGAGTCTGTCGCGGTAGTAGAGTATACCCTGAACCGAGGTTTCGTTGCTGCTCGTAATATTCTTTCCGCGCCCGTTTATGTATTCCACGCTCGCGAGCAGGCTTCCCGCCTCCGTTTTTATCGCGTCGCCCGTCGAGCGCCACCTTACCGAAACCGTGTCATCCTCGTTCTTGGTCATTCCGAGAGTAGTAAACTCGTCGCCGCTGACCGCAAGCTGTCCGCCCATGGTTACGTTAATCTTGTTCTGCGTAAGCTGGGTCACCGTTATATCGCCGTACTGCGCCAGCTCGTCGAGCAGGACGTTTCTTTCGTCCATAAGCTCGTTCGGGCTGTAGTAGCCGGTCTGTGTATTAAGCGAGGTGAAGTCCTCGCCGATTATCTTATTTAAATGCGCTATCTGCTGGAAGATATCGTTTACATGGTCTACGTTTATCTGCAGGTCCTCTGTCTGGCGCTGCGCGACCTCGGTAAGCTTTGTGTCGAGTTGGTTTAGTATCTGCACCATATTTTTGAAGGAGGACATTACAAGATTCGCCTCGGTGTCGAGCGTGGGGCTTTGCACAAAATCGTTAAGCGACGTGTAGATGCTCGCTATTCCGCTGTACAAACCGCCCTCGTCGGTTATATCCTTCGGGTCGCCGAGCGCCGTTTGAATGTCGCTTAAAACCTCCGACGCCATTCCGTGGTAGCTCGTCTGAGAGTACTCGTCGCGGAAGCATTTATCGAGAAACGCGTCGCGCGTCTGGGAAACGCCCGTAGCCTCAACGCCCTGCCCGATAAGCCCTACTCTGTTTGAAGCAACCTTCGTGGTGTAGGAGGATGGCGCGAGCGCGGTACGCTCCACCCTTTGACGGGTGTAGCCGTTGGTATCGGTGTTCGCGAGGTTGTTGCCGACTATATCTATCGATTTCTGGTTGGCGAAAACCGCGCTTTTGGCGGTTTCAAACCCCATAAAAGTTGGACGCATCTGTTATTCTCCTATATCTTCTCTTCAAATGTAAAATTCGTGCTATTCGTTTCCTTTTGACCCTTAGGTCCGTAGGTGGGCTTCTTTGTCTCGTTCGCCGTGCCGTTTACGAGCGCGTCGTAAAGCTTTAGGTTCGCCGAGGCAAGCTCCATCGACTTTTCATTGTAGTCCTTTATTTCATCCACCGTCGCCTTCCACCTGACGTAGATAGCCTTTAATTCCTTTGCGGCCTCGGTGTCGCCAAGCTCGCTTATAATCTCGGACGCCGTCTTGTTGGAGTATCCCGCTGCGTTCTGCGCGTCTATTCTCTTTCTTTCGAGATTTTCAAGCTGCATGGAGGACGCCTGCTGCGTCTTCAGCGCCGCTTCAATTTTTTCAGCGTTCGAGGTTACGAGCGCTTTTCTCTTTTCACGCTCCTGCTCAAGCATTACTTCGCACTGCTTAAGGCATTCCGTCGACGCCATTATAAAGGCCCTTAACTCATTCGTCATTTCGCGACTCCCGTATGTATGTTATGTCAGACCGATTCTCCGAAGATACGGTTAAACACCGCGTTTGCTATCTTCTCGCCCGATACGGGTGTGTTATCGCCCTTATAAAGCGCCTTGAGCTCGCTCATACGCTCGGACGAAATTCCCTTATCGAGGTCCGCTCCGAAGGATTTGCCCACGCCCTCGACCTTCGAGAGGAAGGAAGCCTCCGAGCTGATTTTTACAACGTCGCGCCCGATATCAGTAGCCGCAACCTTGTCATCTACCTTTTCCGTGCGGGTTCTTGCGTTCGTGTTGAACGAAGCCTTGTAGATGTCGCCAATTCCTTTAATATCCATTATTTACTCCTTTACTAAACGCTTGCGGAGGCGCTGCCTAATAGTCGGCATTCTACGCCTAACCAATACTCCTACTGTAATTATTCTCCCTTTTATGATAAAATAAAGCGGCAAACTAAATTTTCTTAAAATTTTTCATTTTTTTGTATTTATATAATAAATAAAGTCTTTGAATTTCCGCGCGTTTGTATTATACTTAAAGGACAGGGGGTACGTATGGCAAAAGTAGTTTCTTTAATCAACCAAAAAGGCGGCGCGGGCAAGACTGCTTCCACTAACGCTATCGCCGTCTGTTTAAAGCATAGAGGCTACAAGGTTCTCGGCGTCGATTTCGACCCGCAGGGCTATCTTTCGTTCAGCGTCGGCGCGGACCCCAGCGACACACGGACGATTTACCACGTCATACGCCGCACCGCAAAGCCCGAATACGCTATCCAACACGCCCCCGTTATTGATGTTATTCCCGCCGACGGGCGGCTCGGCAATATCGAGCGTGAATTTACCGCACCCGGCAGCGAACGCCTTTTAAAAGAGGTGCTTCGCCCCATAATGCCGCTTTACGACTACATTCTTATAGATTCACCGCCCGAGCTTGGGCTTCTTTCCGCGAACGCCGTGGTAGCCTCTAACGTAGTGCTTATACCCGGTCTTTCCGACGGCTACAGCCTTCAGGGAATAATCAATGTTCACGAGACAATCTGCCGCATAAAAAAGGCGTTTAACCCAAACCTAATAATAGGCGGTATGTTTTTAATTCGCTACTACCCGCGCGAGGATTTAAGCAAAACCACGGCGGGCGCGGCGGAGATGCTCTCCGAGCACCTCAATCTGCCGCTACTTGATACCCGCATACGTCACAGCAACGTGATAAGCGCCGCTATGACCTCGCTACAGCGCGATATTATCGACTACGCGCCCGAAAACAACGCGGTGCTCGATTACATAGCTCTTGTTGACGAGCTTTTTGAAAGGGGTGTGCTTTAGCCCTTATGGCAAAGTCAAAAAAAGAACTCGACAAGGACATGATGTTCAAGAAAATCATGCCCTCAATAGCCGAAAATCCCTTCTCGGTAGATAATCTGCATCGAAACGAGCTCGAGATGGCGACCGACGCCGATTACAACTCGCTTTCGGCGCTTCGCGACAAGCTTTTCGCCCGCTCAAGCGAGGCGGCTGTCGCGACGATAAACGTTATGGAAAACCTCGTTTTGCAGAATCTTGACACGGTTATTTCAAAGTTTAACGCCTGCGGCTGCGACAAGTGCCGCTGCGATATCGCGGCGTTCGCGCTCAACCACCTTCCGCCGAAATATATCGTCGCAAACCCCGCAAATATTGCGAATATTTCGAGTGAATTCCCCTCAAAGCTTATTATGGACGCGCTGATAAAGGCGGTTATTCAGATACGCTCGCACCCAAAGCATTAGCAGTAAAAAGCGACAAAAACGCCCTTCCGAAAGGAAGGGCGTTACTTTTATTATAGCTTGCTTTATTTTGAGCCAAACTGGATTTCGCCGTCCTGCTTAAATATTCTGCTTCCTACTATCGGGTCGGAAATAACCGCCACTACTCCCGTTATCTCCACTCGGACTATCGGGAAAATCTTGTCGGCAACAATCATGCTTACGCTGCTGCTCTGCTCGGCTTGTATCTTCTTCATCTCGCTGTCGCTCTTCGCAAGCCTTATTTTATCCGCCGAAACCTTGTATTTAAGGTTCTTAAGGAGGTTCTTGTATTCAGGCGTTAGCTCCTCGTCGCGACTTTCGAGATATTTTACGTTCTTTTCGGTATCCTCTATGCTCTTCGTAAGTACGCCTATCTCGGCGCGGAGCTCCTTTTGACGGTTAAGAAGCTCTATATCTGTACCCACACAAAGCTTTGTTTGTTGCGTGGAATCGTTTCCAATTACGCGGGCGGTTATATCGTGGAAAACATTGATTTCGCCGCCAATTATCGCGCCCGGCTTGCCCTGCGCCGTAACCGAGCTTGCGTTTACGCGGCAGTTGACAATACTACCCGATGTCACGTTGCCCTTAGCGAAGACCGAGCAGTTTTCGAGGTATTTACTCTCCACGTCGCCCTCGGCGTAAATCTGCCCCTTGAGGTTTCCGTTCATACCGTGGTTAAGGTGGACGCTTCCGCCCGCGCGGATAATCGCGCCCTCTATGTAGCCGTAAACGGTAATGTTGCCCGTGGCGGTTATTTCAAACCCCTCAAGCACGCTGCCTCTTACCACCACGTCGCCGTTCATCTCAATGTTGCCCGTAGTGTTATCTACGTTTTCCTTAACCTCGTAGACGTTAAAGACGTTGAATTTTCCGCCGACAAAGGAGACATTTCCGTCACACGCCGCCAAAAGCTCGTTCGTCGCGGCGTTCATTTCGGTGTTCTGCCCCGCGGGTATTTCAAAGCTTTTGCCCTCTTTACCCTTTATTACCTCGCCCTTTACGGAGATGCCGTCTATAGCGGGCACGGGGGGAGTGTAGCGGCAGATAACGCCGCCCTTTTCAACCTTTTGAATTATGTTAAGGTTCTTGTAATCAACTATATCGTTGCTGTCGCTTACGAAGTGCGCCTCGTTCGAGCGCGAAAAAAGGTCTTCGAGCACGCCGTCTGTGCCGTCCTTCGACATCGCACCACGCGCAATAATAAACAGCTTAAAAAATTTATCCTTTTCAACTACGTTGGAGATAAGCTCTCCGTTAATTCCGTAGGTAATGCCCTTTTCCTTTATAATGGTGACTACGTCGGTTACGGTGAGCTTTCTGCCCTCTTTTACGGGCGGGAAAAGCATACCAAAGGCTATAGTCTCCATTCGCGCCGTGCCAATATAGAAACAGCCGTCCTGCGAAAACTCCTTTAACTCCTCAAGCGGCTGCTCGTCTTCCTCGGTAATCTCCTCGCCCGCCGCCTTCTTCGCGGCTACCTCCGCTTGTCTTGCCTCCTCGCGCGCCATTCGGTCTATTATGCGCGCGTTCGCAAGCTCTATTTCCGCGATTATCTCGTTCGCCTGCAGCTCCATTGTGTCAAGAAAACGAAGCTGCTGCTCGTTAGTGCTGTCCTCGTCGGGGATAAGGAACGACTCTATCGTATTACCCGGTGTTTTTACGCCGAGCATAAACGCGAGCTTTGCAATAGGGCTTTTTTGCGCGGTTTTTTCTTCTGCTTTATCGCTCACGGTCTTTCCTCCACTCCCAAATCTGCTTTCATTCCCAAGTAGGCTCTAATTCCCAAATTATAGCCTTGTCTTCCGTTTTTTTACCGCCTCGCGCTGTAGGGTGAACACCGCGCGGCAGAGTCTGTCCGACTCCCTTAAGTCCATCTGCTCAAACTCGCACCCGTAAAGGGTACCGTGAAGCGATTCGCCGCCCGTTCGCATTATTCTGCAAGAGAAATTAAAGGGCGCCTCGCCGTCGATTAGGAATATGTTTGAAAGACGAACCTTGTCGCCCGAATTAAACCTTGCGTTTGCCGCGAAAAAGACGCCAGAAAGACTGATATCTATCATCTTTACGGGAAACTTCTCGGTGTCGTTTATGTCCTTAAAGCCGTTCTCGTCGCTCTCGCGCTCGACGGTTCCGTCCACGCTCAGGTTGACGCGGAAAAAGCTTCTTCTTTCAAAATTATTATAGGCGGTAATGCTGCTTACCCGCCAAAACTCGTCGTTCGCGATATACACGCGCCCGCCCACGGTTAGGGTTCCGTGCTTTGTGTTAAGTATGTTTATTTTAAGCGGTACGTCGTAGCTGAAGATAGGCAGACGCATACCCTCGATAGGGAAAATGTCAATAGCTAAAATGTCCTCGCCCTCGCGGTCGGCGGGATGAATGCGGCTGACCGCTTTAAGCCGCCCCTGAAAGAACAGCTCGTTGTCCATATTCTTTACTTCGCAAATCGCATTCAAGTACCTTTTCAGCGTCGTTTCCATATTGTTTACCCCTAAATATACGCAATCAATATATAGTTACTCATAATAATATATCTTATTATAACACATCATTCACTTTTTCAAATAGTTTTTTCACGCTTTTGCGACAAATTTGATACAAATGCCTAAAGGCGGTATGTTACGCGTGGCGTAATGCGGTTTTTCTTCGCGCGAAGCCGCAAAGCGGAAAATATCAGTTAGGCGCAAAACGCGCTCCTTTTCGCGCCC
>CAYWJF010000051.1:0-11917 GCA_964458545.1 uncultured Oscillospiraceae bacterium
AAACCCCGCTCTTTTCTTTTTTTACGCGCTATGCTACTATTATTTCATACCGATAGTTGCGGAGGCGCTAAATGAAAAGTGCGAAGCTGTTTCTTATAGCGACGGAAGACGACCTCTCTTTGGACAGAGAGGTTATTTGCGAGCTTGTAGACAGTATTAACGCCGCCGAGGGAAGCACCGCAATTGAGCTAACCGTGCGAGAAGAGCTTACCTCTTCAGAAGAGCTGAAAGGTGTCGATTTAGCGGCATTGCTCTGTCAAAAAGAACTTGACGAACAGCTTATTTCACACCTCGAAGAAGAGCCTTGCGAAGCAAGCGGCAGGCGGACGTCTGCTGTTTTCCTTAAGCAGATAAAGGGAGAGCGACCGTCAAAGGAGCAGAAGGGTTTCATAGAACGGCTGGGCGGTATTTCAGGGCTTTGCTTCTTTTCCTATGAAGACGTAGATACCTTGCGGCTTCTATTTACTATGCTTCTTTGCGCCGCAAGCGGGCTTAAGCTCATTTGCCGTGATGGCAAGCTTTTGCTAAACGAAAGAGAATTATTAAGTCTCAAAGAACTACCACTATATCAAAAAAACAAGGACCTTTCGCGCCTTCTTGCAGAGCTGAAGGAAGCGAAAGGAGTTTTTTCATTCACACGTACGGCGTACGGTGAAAGCGAAAGCGACGAAACAAGACTTGCGCTTTTCACGGCGGCGAAAAAGCTAAGGGAGCTTTTCGAGGAAAAGGAAGCGCTCGAAAACGCGATTATTGATTTTTCGTTAAGCATTGTAATCAATATGGCGCAAGGTGTAGCTTCCCCTCGCCAACGCGCGGCGTTCAGTTGTTTTCTTAAGGGCGACTACAACGGCGCAATGGCGGCGATGAGCTATGACGATATAACAAGCGACATTTCCGCGCTAAAGAATGGCTCCTGCGAGGGGGTAACGCCTCTCCTCCTTGAGCTTATCGCGCGAGCGGACCTACTTTCAGCGCGCGGCTACACGCCTGAAAGAAATTCGGAGATTGAGCGCTGCCTCAACACGGCGGCGAAGTATGAAGAAAAATTGGGTCTTCCGCCTGAGGCGCTTTACCGTATTTCTAAGCGTAGGCTTTTTTACGGTGAGTACGCCGAAGCCGCAGAGGCGGCGGAAAAGCTTACAGCCTACTACGAACGAGAGGGCACAGAAGATGAATGCAGGTATCCAGAGACCCTAATTATACTCGCGTCTGCTGAAAGAGGTCGTTCACGGACAGACAAGTGCGAGAGCGTCTGCCGAAGGCTTCTTGAATACATAACGCCGAAGTATTCGCTCAACCCAAGCGGTTTTGGCAGGTGCTTAATACAGACGCTTACCCTGTTATGCGACATTAACGTAGAAAAATCGGAAATCAAAGCTGCGATTGAGCTTGCCGAAATACTACTATCGCTTCTTGGAAAAAGCTATAATGACTATGGTGACCTTGAGCTTCACGCTGCGGTTACCGCCGCGCGCGCTCTCACGACAGCAAGACTTTATGATAGGGCATTAAGTCTTCTGGAAAGCGCCGAGAAGAGGATAAACGAGCTTTTTTCCGCGAATGAAGCTCTATATGCGCCGCTACTAATTGAGCTGCTTGTAACAAGTGGAGAGGTGCAGCTCGTTTTACTCGGTTTTTCCCAAGCGCACAAGCTTTTTTCACAAGCGAGCGAGTACTGCTCAGCTTTCTGTCGCGACGGGAATTTTGGTAAAGAGGACCTTCTTCTGAGGCTACGATTCGGCTGCGCTCGGGCAATATTTGGCTTTAGTCTTAGCTATAGCGAGGCGGGCTTTGAGGCTGAGTTCGCGCTTGAAGAGGCGAAAAGACTGTTTGAAAAAAGCCCAGAACACTACGCCGCGCGGTATCTGCTTTCGGCGACGTTTTTCACGGCGACAGGGATAAGCGATAACGTAAAGGGCGAGCAAATTTTGAAGGAAGCGTATATAAAGACCTTGCCTCTGCTTCGCGACACGCCGTTCGATAGAATTGCCGAAGCTTTCGCCCTGAAAGTGCTTGCGACGCTTGAAACAAAACGCGAAGCAAGCGTTAAAACATATTTCGAAGGATGGCGCTCGCTTAATATAGACGATAATCAAATTGGTCTTTTTTATCCCGAGGCGCAGTTGATTTTTGAGTTTGAGCGTTTGAAGGATAAGAAGGATAAGAAGAGCATACTCACGCTGGAAACAGCAATAAGAAGATACGAGGAAGCAACGGAACAACTTGAAAAGCTATCTGACGGTCCCTGCTATTTCAAAGCTGGCTTTAACATTATCGTGGCGGGTATGTGGCGCGAGGCTGGCGAGACAAAAAGAGCCGAGAGAATAGTAACGGAAGCTTACGAAACTCTAAAACTCTCGGATAATTCGGCGACAGTCGATACAGCCTTTAAAAAGACGGCTTGTATAAAACTATACCACGAATGGTGCGCTCTATATCTTCTTGACGGCGACCTTGAAGCGGCGAAGCACTGTAGCGATATCTGCATTAAAACGCAAAGACAGCTGTTGGACAAACGTGCGCCGCTTGCGGGCGTCACCGAGACAGCGCGGCTCTATCTGATTCGCGCGAACGATATTGAGGACTTGCCCGATGAGCAGGAGCGGTTTTATAAGCTCGCAGAGGCGGTGCTTATTAATTTTGCCGAATTAAAGGGGAACGGTAGAATACCTCTCGGCTCTCTTGAGGAGAAGGCGCGCGCGCTCTTCTGTGAGGTCGAGGAGAGCTTCGGAGGGTTTCTTTCGCGCGAAGGGCGCGGTGGCGAAGCAATAGAAAAGTATAAGCGCGGCTTGAAGTGCGCCGAGCTACTAATAAAAAAAGGACTCTACCGTGGCTATGTCAGAGCCGCTTGTATTTACGTTTCGCTTGCGAAACGCCATATCGCGGAGGGCGAATATCAAAACGCGGAAGCGGCGTTAAGGATTGCGCTTCAATATCAGCTTGACCCCGCTTCGTTAGGCGAGGAGAATAGACTTTCTCGTGCCGCCGAGACGCTAAGAATTTATTCGGAGCTTGCCGAGTTAAAGAGCAAGCTCGGCTACCGTGAGGAAGCGGCGTCGCTGTTCAATGAGGCGGTTGAATTTACAAAAAAAGAGGAAAACGAAACAGCGCGATACTTAAAAGAAAAAGGTCTTATGTATCTTTCTTTTGCTGAGCATATTGCGCGTTACGGCGACAATAGGAGCGAGATAAACGCTAACAGAAAGCTTGCGCGTACAGCGTTTGCGCACGCCGTGAAGCTCGCAAAGGAAAGAACGCAACGCGAGGAGCTTCGTGATATCCTCTTTGATTTAGACCATCCAATTGGGGAGTAAAGCTCTTTCAATTCTGCGAAAAGCATAACAAAAGGTGACATTGTATTTAGTTAGTCAATAAAGTTTACTAACTTATTGTTCAAAATAGACAAACATACTAAAATATTTTTGATAAAACGGAAAAAACCGCCGTAATTACGCCCTTTTCATTGCAATGCGAAGTATTAAATGATATACTTGTTCTACGAATAGAAACCGCTTTCGATAGCGGCAGAAGAAGAAAGAACACGAAAAGAAAGGGCGTTAAGTATGATTAAGAACCCGGTATTAACTGGTTTTCACGCAGACCCAAGCATGATTTGCGTTGACGGTACCTTTTATGTCGCGAACTCTACCTTTGATTACTACCCCGGTGTGAAGATTTCCGCGTCGCGGGACCTTGCAAATTGGCACACGGTAACTTATCCCCTTAAGGATAAAAAGCACATAAGCCTTAAGGGCAACCCCACCTCGGCGGGCGTATGGGCGCCTTGTCTTTCATATCACGACGGTTTGTTTTATCTTGTATATTCCGATATAAAGTATTGGGCGCGTTATCCCTTCAAAGATTGTTATAACTATGTAACCACGGCGAAGCAGATAGACGGCGAGTGGAGCGACCCTATTTTTACCGACTCGCGCGGCTTCGACGCCTCGCTCTTCCACGACGACGACGGAAGAAAGTACTATATGAGTATGGAATGGGATTACCGTCAGGAGCACGACGGTCCGCAGTTTACGGGTATACTTCTTACCGAAGTAGACGCAAAAACCCTTAAGCCCATAGCCGAAACTAAGAAGATTTTTACGGGCACAGACAGAATGCTTGTCGAGGGTCCGCATATCTTCAAGAGAAACGGCTACTACTATCTCTTTACCGCTGAGGGCGGTACCGCGCTTGAACACGCCGAGACGGTGGCTCGCTCTAAGAATATTTATGGTCCGTACGAGCTACACCCCTTTAAGCATATGGCAACAACGGCGTTTGCGAAGGAGACCTCCTATCTTCAGAAGGTCGGTCACGGTAGCCTTTGCGAGGGACCCGACGGACGCTGGTGGTTCGCTTTCCTTTGCGGACGTCCCTATGGTAGCATGAAGACCTGCGCCCTCGGGCGCGAGACGGGTATTTCAGAGATAGTTTGGAAAGAGGATTGGCCCTATCTTTTAAGCGGCACTCAGGTGCCCGACGCCGAGTTTAACGGCTACGGCGAGCTTAACGAGATAAAGGAGATAGATTACGACTTCACCTCGAAGGAGTTCCTCGGCGACTTCCAGTCGCTGCGTATTCCCGCGAAGTACGAGCTTGTCGGCAAGACGCTTCGTCTTTATGGCAACGATTCCCCCGTATCTACACATAATCAGTCGCTGCTTGCCCGCCGTCAGGACGTAACCGACTTTGAGGCGGAAACGGTAGTTGACTTTAACCCCACCTGCTACAGGCAGCTCGCGGGACTTACCTACCGCTATAACGAGCAGAACCAGTATTACCTTAGAATATCGTGGGACGAGAACAAGAACGAGCGCGTGGTCGGCGTGCTTGCGTGGGATAGAGGCGAGTTTACCCGCACACCCGACTCGGAGGAAATCTCGGTCGGCAAGAGCGGCAAGGTTTGGCTCAAGGTATCCGTTAAGGGCGAGGAGGCGGTATTCTCCTGCTCGACTAACGGTAAAGATTATATTAAGCTTCCCGGCGTTTATAACGCGACTAAGCTTTCCGACGAGTACGCGGACCCCATGGGCTTTATGGGCGCGTTCGTAGGAATGATGGCTACAGATTTCGAGAGAAAAACGAGCTACGCCGATTTCCTCTCCTTCAAGTATATAAGAAAGTAAGCGCGAGGTAGAGCCGATGGGATTTCCCAAGAATTTTGTATGGGGCGCGGCAAGCTCGTCTTACCAAACCGAGGGCGCGTGGAACGAGGACGGAAAGGGACTTTCCGTGTGGGACGCGTTTTGCAGGGAGGAAGGTAAGGTTGTAAACGGAGACACGGGCGATATCGCCTGCGACTCATACCACCGTTTTCCCGAGGACGTGGCGATGCTCAAGGCTATGGGGCTTAAGGCTTACCGCTTTTCAATAAGCTGGCCGAGAATATACCCCTACGGCTTCGGCGAGATAAACGAGAAAGGCTTCGATTTTTACGATAAGCTCGTTGACCTGCTTCTCGAAAACGGCATAGAGCCGTATCTTACCCTCTTTCACTGGGAGCTTCCGCTTTCGCTTGAACAAGCGGGCGGGTGGCAAAACCGCGAGACGGTGGATGCCTTCGCGAACCTCGCCGCCGTCACGGCAAAGCATTTCGACGGGCGTGTAAAGAAGTATTTCACTATTAACGAGCCACAATGCTTACTTTGGCACGGCTATATGACGGGGCTTCACGCCCCCGGTAAAAAGCTTCAAGACCGTGAGCTTCACGTTATCGCTCACAATATGCTTGTCGCGCACGGCGCGGCGGTTAAGGCAATAAGGGCGAACAGCACAGGCGTGGTAGAAATAGGGCTTGCCACAACGGGCAGACTCTGCTATCCTGAAAAGGAGACAGAAGAGAATATCGAGGCGGCGCGCAGGTTAAGCTTTGAAGCGGGAGCGGCGGGCTGGCAGTTTACCCATAACGCCTTTTTGGACCCGATTGTTCTTCGTGAGTACCCCTCTTTTCTTGAAGAGGACGCGCGTAAGGCCGCGGGAGAAAGCTTTGAAAGCGACCTTGAGCTTATGGCAGAGCCTATTGATTTTGTGGGCTTCAATATCTACACAGGCTCAGAGGTGGACGAAAATGGGAACCTCACCAAGCGTTACAGAGGCTTTCCGAGAACCGCGCTCAAATGGGTAGTTTCACCCGAGGTTATGCACTACGGGGTGCGCTTCCTTTACGAGAGATACAAGCTTCCTGTTTATATCTCCGAAAGCGGGCTTTCCTGTAACGATAAGATATATCTTGACGGAAAGGTGCACGACGTTGAGCGTATAGATTACCTTGAAAGGTATTTAGGCGAGCTTCAAAAAAGCGTCAGCGACGGCGTTGACCTCAGAGGTTATTTTCACTGGAGCCTTACAGACAACTTTGAGTGGCATTCGGGCTACGACGAGAGGTTCGGGCTGGTATTTGTCGATTACAGAACGGGCGAGAGAATTCGAAAGGATTCGTCCTTCTGGTTTGAGAATTATATAAGAAAACACACTTTATATTAAATTGGAGGATTAGCAATGAGCGAGTATTTCAGCAACATCAAGAAGATTCCCTATGAAGGCGCGAAATCCAAGAACCCGTTGGCGTTCCGTTATTACAACCCCGACGAGATAATCGACGGAAAGCCCATGCGCGAGCAGCTTAAGTTTGCCCTTTCCTATTGGCACACAATGTGCGGCGACGGCACCGATATGTTCGGCGTCGGAACAGCTGACAAAACCTTCGGCGGCAGCGACAAGATGGACATCTACAAGAACAAGGCTTACGCCGCGTTTGAGCTTATGGATAAGCTCTCCATCGACTATTACTGCTTCCACGACCGCGATATAGCCCCCGAGGCTGACACCCTTGCCGAGAGCAACAAGCGTATCGACGAGATTGCCGAGCTTCTTGAGGGACTTATGAAGCAAAGCGGCAAAAAGCTCCTTTGGGGCACGGCGAACTGCTTCGGAAACCCCAGATATATGCAGGGCGCGGGCACCTCTCCCTCGGCTGACGTTTTTGCTTTTGCCGCGGCGCAGATAAAGAAGGCGCTCGAAACCACCGTAAAGCTCGGCGGTAACGGCTACGTCTTCTGGGGCGGACGCGAGGGTTATGAAACCCTACTCAACACAAATATGGAGCTTGAGCAGGACAATATGGCTCGCTTAATGCACCTTATCGTTGATTACGCACGTTCCATTGGCTTCAAGGGCGATTTCTACATTGAGCCGAAGCCGAAGGAGCCGATGAAGCACCAGTACGATTTCGACGCGGCGACCGCTATCGGCTTCCTCAATAAGTACGGTCTTGACAAAGACTTCAAGATGAACATTGAGGCGAACCACGCGACACTTGCCGCGCACACCTTCCAGCACGAGCTCCGCGTTTCCAGAATCAACGGTATGTTCGGTTCTATCGACGCGAACCAGGGCGATACACTCCTCGGTTGGGATACCGACCAGTTCCCGACGAATGTTTACGAGACCACAATGTGCATGTACGAGGTTATCAAGGCTGGCGGCTTCACCAACGGCGGACTTAACTTCGACGCAAAGGCTCGCCGCGCCTCTTACAAGCCCGACGACCTCTTCTACTCCTATATCGCCGGTATCGACGCTTTCGCGCTCGGCTATCGCCTTGCCCGCAAGGTTGTCGCGGACGGCACAATCGACAAGTTTATCGAGAACCGCTACAGCAGCTGGAAATCCGGCATCGGCGCCGATATTATCTCCGGTAAGGCTTCTATTGCGGATATCGAGAAGTACGCGCTCGCCAAGGGCGACGTCGTCTCCTCGCTCGACAGCGGACGTCAGGAGTTCCTTGAGAATACTCTTAACGCCATTATGTTCGAATAATTTAGAACAAGTTAAAAGACCGTCGCTATGCGACGGTCTTTTTGTTTTAGTCTAAAGCTTAGGCTTTCTTACCGAGTTTCGAACGACAAGGCTTGTCGGTATTCTAACCGCGCCCTTAGGACGGTAGCCTTCGTCGTCGAGCATACGAAGCATTATCTCCGCCGCGTCCGCGCCTATAATATCGCGGTCCTGAGCTACGGTGGTTATCTTCGGCGTGGAGCATTCGCTGACAATAATGTTATCGAAACCCGCGACTGATATGTCGTGCGGTATCTTGTAGCCGCGCTGTGTAAGTATCTCCACGGCTGTATAAGCAAACTCATCGTAGGCGCAGAAGATAGCGGTGGGCGGGTCGTTCCAGCACTGGGAAAGCAGTCGGTTTGTCGCGGTATAGCCGCATTTTATTGTGTAGTTATCCGCGACGGCAATATACTTGTCCGCGGGTGTCATTCCCTTAGCGGCGAAAAACTCCATAAAGGCGTCGTACCGTTCCTTGCCCGCCGTGGTATCGAGCGGACCCGAGATGTACGCTATCCTTCTGTGACCGAGGTTGTAAAGATAATCGAGCATCTGTATCGTGCCGCCGCGGTTGTCTGAAATAACACATGGAACATTCTCATAGATATCCTCAACCGAAACGCAGGGGAACGCGCCGCTTTCAATTAGCGGAAGCGCCTTGCTTCTTCCTACGGCGGAAACCGCGAGCAGAACCCCGTCCACCTGCCGCGAGACGCAATGCTCATAGAAGCCCTTGCCGAAGGCGTTGCTGCTGTCGCTTATATACATTGCGTCGTAGCCCGCGCGAGCTATTGCCTCGCGAAAGGCGTTGAGTATCTGGGTGAAGTGCGGGTGGGTGGGAGTGTCGATATCAATATCGCTACACACTATGCCGATAATCCACGATTTCTTTGTCGTGAGCGACTGCGCTATAATATTCGGCGTATAGTTAAGCTGTCGAGCGGTTTCCATAACCCGCGCGACGGTTTTCTCGTTAACGCCTTTGTAATTGTTGAATACCTTCGACACCGTCGCTACCGAAAAACCCGATTTATCGGCGATATCGTAGATGGTCGGTTTGTTCATAGCTTTGCCTTCCTTATGAAATAATTATACCTTACAAGCAAAAGTTAATCAACAAAACGAAGCAATTGACAAGAATACGGAAGTTTATAACTAAACATAAATATACAAATAGTAATACACGGTTTAGTAATGCTTTTTTCGGAAGTCAAGTTAATTAAATTTGTTTACAAACTATTGACACAAATATTAAATATTGGTACTATTAAATGTAGTTAATATCTAATATAAATAATAAGTAAGCAGGGTGAACGGTATGGAATATTTACTTGGAATTGACGTAGGCACATCCGGAACAAAAACGGTTCTTTTCGACCGTGCGGGAAAGGCGGTTGCCAGCAGTACCGTTGAATATCCTATGTACCAGCCGCAGAACGGCTGGGCGGAGCAGGCGCCGTCCGACTGGTGGAACGCGGCGGCTTCTACAACAAGCGAGGTTATTAAGAAAAGCGGCGTTTCTGCCGCTGACATAAAGGGCGTAGGTATTTCGGGTCAGATGCACGGTCTTGTTATGCTCGACGAAAACGGCGAGGTGCTTCGCAACAGCATTATCTGGTGCGACGGACGTACCGTTAAGGAGTGCGAGGAGATAACCGAGGCTGTCGGCAAACAGCGCCTTATTGAAATAACGGCGAACCCCGCGCTTCCCGGCTTTACGGCGGGAAAGATACTTTGGGTGAGAAAGCACGAGCCTGAGATATTCGCGAAATGCGCGCATATTCTGCTGCCTAAGGATTATATACGCTATATGCTAACAGGCGAGTACGCCACCGAGGTAAGCGACGCGTCAGGTATGAATCTGCTTGACGTAAAGACGCGCGACTGGAGCGACGAGGTGCTTGAAAAGCTGAACCTCGACAAAAAGCTCTTCGGCAAAATGTACGAGAGCTGCGAGGTTACGGGCAAGGTTAACGCTAAGGCGGCGGCGCTTACAGGTCTTCAAGAGGGAACTGTCGTTGTCGGCGGCGCTGGCGATAACGCGGCGGCGGCGGTTGGTACGGGCGTAGTCGAAAAGGGCAAGGCGTTTACTACTATAGGAACCTCGGGCGTTGTTTTCGCCCATTCCGATAACGTCACGATAGACAAGGGCGGCAGAGTTCACACCTTCTGCTCGGCGGTGCCGGGCTGCTACACGGTTATGAGCTGCACCCTCGCGGCGGGACTTTCGCTTAAGTGGTTCCGCGATACCCTTTGTAAGGAAGAGATGGATGACGCCGATAAGCAGGGTGTAGACCCCTATTACCTTATGGACAAGAAGGCGGCGGCTGTGCCCGTCGGCTCAAACAGGCTTATATATCTGCCCTACCTTATGGGCGAGAGAAGCCCGATACTTGATTCCAACGCGCGCGGCGTTTTCTTTGGTCTTTCCGCCATACATAAGAAAGATGATATGCTCCGCGCAGTAATGGAAGGAGTTATCTTCTCCCTTAGAAACTGCCTTGACGTGCTTCGTGAGATGGGCGTGGTTTCCACCGAAATGCTCGCGTGTGGCGGCGGCGGAACAAGCAAGCTTTGGCGGCAGATGATGGCAGATGTTTACGACTGTCCCGTTTCCACCGTTGCGAATAAAGAGGGTCCCGCGCTCGGCGTGGCTATCCTCGCGGGCGTAGGCGCTGGTGTTTACGAGAGCGTTCCCGCCGCTTGCAAGGAGATAATAAGCGTAAATACTCCCGAGACTCCCAACAAGGAGAACGGGGCGGAGTACGCAAAGTCCTACGAAATCTATAAGAAGCTTTACGCTTCGCTTAAGGACGAATTCCTTCAGCTTTCACAAATCTGAGTTTTTCATTTTTTTCTTCTTTCTTTTTTCTGTGAAGAAGCCCTCGAAAATATTCGGGGGCTTTTTCACATCTTTACGTAGGGTTTACTACTGTGGTATACTGATAAAAATGCTTGAGCGGTGTAATATGAAAAACGTGGTTTTTGATTTAGGCAACGTTATGCTCACCTTTAGCCCCGTTTATATGGTGAGCTTGTTTTGCGATAACGAAGAGGATAAAAGACTTCTGCTCGCGGCTATCTTTGAAGATGAATGGGATAAATACGATGCGGGCGCGGTCTCACACGAGGAGAAGAAGGCGAGCGCAAAAAGGCTGCTCCCCGAGCGTCTGCATGAGCTTTCTGACGATATTCTCGACAAGTGGGTTTTTCAGCTTACGGAAATCCCCGGTATGGCGGAGCTTGTGGGAAGACTAAAAAGGGAAGGCTACGGGGTTTTTCTACTTTCGAACGCCCCCTCCTTTTTCTCACAGAATGTCGGCTTTTACAGCGCGGTTAAGCTCTTTGACGGGAAGATATTTTCGGGGGATATTAAGCTTGCGAAGCCCTCGCCAGAGATATTCAATTATGCGCTTAAACGGTTTGGTATTAAAGCCGAGGAGAGTGTTTTTATCGACGATAAGCCCGAGAATGTCGAGACGGCTAAGTCTTTAGGCTTTACGGGTTATCTTTTTGACGGCGACGACCTCGCGCTATATGATTTTATTAAAGCTTTAAAATAAACTTACGGAGTGGATTATGAAAAGAGACGACTACATTTCTTGGGACGAATTCTTTATGGGTGTCGCGGTGCTTGCGTCTAAGCGCAGTAAGGACCCGAACACGCAGGTGGGCGCTTGCATTGTAAACGAGGACAACATTATCCTTTCCACGGGCTATAACGGCTTCCCTATGGGCTGCTCGGATGATGAGTATCCGTGGAGTCGCGACGGTGAGGATACAAAGTACCCTTACGTCGTGCACGCCGAGCTTAACGCCATACTTAACGCCAACGGAAAGAGCCTAAAGGGCGCGCGCGTATATGTCTACCTTTTCCCTTGCAACGAGTGCGCAAAGGCGATAATTCAAGCGGGCATTAAGGAGATAATCTACATCAGCGACAAGTACGCGGATGAGAAGAACACGATTGCGTCGAAGAAGATGCTAAACTCCGCAGGTGTGAAGCTTACGCAATTTAAGTCGGATATTGGCACAATTGAATTAGGCTTAAAGTAAATATAACAAAAAGACGCTCCCGAAT
>CAYWJF010000052.1:0-11183 GCA_964458545.1 uncultured Oscillospiraceae bacterium
TCGCCTTGTGTTGAAAGCGAAAGCGCCTCCTTTGCCACGGCTTCGGCTTCGCTCAGCGTAACTTTAGAAAGCGCAAGCTTTATTCTGCCTATACTCGCCGCATTCATACTGAGCTTTCGAAGCCCCAAACCGACAAGCAGTAACGCGCCCATAGGCTCGCCCGCCAGCTCTCCGCAGACGGAAATCTCCTTACCAGCCTTGGAGAATGCATTAATTACGTCTGAAAGGGTTTTCAGCATTATGGGCGAAAGCGGCTGTAGGCAGCCGCCTACCGAGGCGTTAAGCCTATCCGCCGCAAAAAGGTACTGGGTAAGGTCGTTCGTGCCTATACTCGCAAAATCCGTCTCACGCGCTAATATCTCTGCGCCGAGCGCCGCTGAGGGCGTCTCTATCATAACACCAAGCTTTGTCTTATCGTCAAAGGCGAGCTTTTCGTATGCAAGCTCCTCTTTTGCTTCCTCAAAGACAGCGCGCGCGGCTCGAACCTCGTCAACGGTTGAAACCATAGGCAGCATTAGCTTTATTCTTCCGTTCGCGCCCGCTCGCAAAGCGGCTCGAAGCTGTGTTTTAAAGAGCTGCTTATTGTCAAGTAAAAAGCGTATACCTCGTTTTCCGAGGAAGGGGTTTTCTTCTTTCCTCGACGCAAGATAAGCGGGGTTTTTGTCGCCGCCGATATCAAGCAAGCGAAGGGTTAGCGGCTTTTCGGACATATTCGCAAGCGCCGAGGAATAGACGGCAAACTGCTCCTCCTGTGTAGGAGGCTGCGGTGAATTAATATATAAAAACTCGGTTCTAAGAAGCCCCACAAAATCAGCAAGCGGCACGCTCTTTAAATCGGAAAGCTTCTCCGCATTTAGTCCAACTTCTATTTTTTCTCCGCTTTTCAAACGCGCTTCGTTCTTTTCGGCACTCCGCTCCGCTTGATATGTGCCGTCAAAATGCTCTTTTGCTATATTAAAGCGTTCTACGGCGTCTGAGTCGGGCGAGGCTTCAATCTCGCCTGTTTCGCCGTCGAGAATTATCTCCTCGCCAGCGGCTATAATTTCGCTCGCGCCGTACACACCCACTACCGCGGGTATTCCGAGAGCCCGCGCTATAATAGCCGTGTGTGAAGTGGCGCCGCCCCGCTCGGTAATAATTCCGAAAACGGTATTCTTTTCAAGCCGTGCCGTGTCGCTCACGAGAAGGTCACGCGCGACAATCACGGCGGGCGCTTTAAACTCGCCCAAGCCCTTCTCCGCCCCACCTGTAAGGCAGCGAAGAAGCCGCCGCTTAACGTCGCGAAGGTCGTCCGCTCGCTCGGCTATCAGCGCGTCGCTCGTTCTTTCCACAAGCCCGATAAACTCGTCAAACGCAATGCCCACCGCGTAATCGGGCATTAGGAGTTTGTCTATTGACGCTTCAATAGCCGCCTCTATCTCCTCGTCAAAGAGCATCTCTCTTTGGGCGAGGAAGACCGCGACCCGCTCGTCCTTTTTATCGGAAAACGAGGAAACTAAAGCGTCCAGCTCGTCTGCCGCCGCTTGTCTTGCGTTTCTCCACTCGTTTTGTCTCGCTTCCTTTTCACTCCGCGGAAAATATGCTTTTTTCGGCTCTTCGCTCTCAGCGAGGAGGATAAAAGCCTCGCCGCGAGCAAGCCCACGGGAAACCCCTAAGCCCTTAAGCGTTTTCATCTGAAAAGTCCTCCTTTACAGAGTTTCAAGCACCGCCGCCACTCCGTCCTCCCAGACGGGCGCGGTCACTATATCAGCCGCTTCCTTAACAAAATCCTCGGCGTTTCCCATAGCGACAAAGCAGCCGGCATACTTCTTCATTGAAAGGTCGTTTCCGCTGTCGCCAAAGGTAATTATGTTGTCCTTTTCAATAGAAAGCTTCTCGCTAAGCCTCTTTATCCCCGTACCCTTGCTTATCCCCTTCGCCGTCAGCTCCATTTCGCCGAAAATAAGCGCAGCGGTAAGCTCGGTGCTTTCATTTATTCTTTCGAGACACTGCTTACCCTCTTCCTTGTCTTTGAAGAAGAACGCTATCTTTTCTATCGGCGTTTTATGCTCCAAAAGCCATTTCTTAATGCTGGTCGTCTTTTCGGTAGCGCGGCGTATCTCGTTGAACATTTCCTTTTCTTCTTCCGTCGCGCCCTTTGGGTAATCTACAAAAATGCCGCCCGCGGGGTTAAGCACAACTCCGCCGCTGTAATAAATATAGCCCGACTTCTCGCTTTTAAAAAGCGAATATGTTTTCAGCGCTTCCTCAAGCGAGATAAGCCTTTCAAAAACGATTTCGCCTGTTTTTGCGTTTACAATTCTTGCGCCGTTCGATAGTATCATATAATCGATATACGGTAACGCCCTTACGCAAGCGGGGATAATAGGTCCGCATCGCCCAGTGGAGACGGTAATAATATCGCCAGCCTCGTGTCGCTTTTTGAACGCCGAAACAAGCCTTTCACTAAGTGGAAGACCCTTGTAGAACACTGTGCCGTCTATGTCAAAGGCTATAAGTCGTTTACTCATTTACGCCACTCTCCAAAAGCTCCGTAAGCGCATTAACCGCGCAAACCTCGTCCACGCCCTCGGCGGAAAGCTCTACCTCCACGCCCTTGGATAGCCCCGCAGTTAGTATGCGAACTATAGATTTTGCATTTACCGCTTCGCCGCCCGCCGCGTTTCTAATAGTAATTTTCGACTCAAATTCCTTTGCCAGTTGAACAAAATCGGAAGCGGGGCGCGCGTGCAGCCCCGAATTGTTTATTATAGTCGTACGTCTTGAATACAAGGTTTTTCCCCCTTATTCGTATTTGTTTTTATCCTTATGATATACCGCGGCAAAGCCGTGAGAGGTAATGCCGAGAGCACATCTGCCGTCGTCACCATAGTGCTCACAGCCCTCGCATTTTCTCGGACAACCAGCCTTTTTGTCGCGCCTTAACTGAATAAAAGAGGATATAAGAGAAGGGACAATCAGCACCGCCGCGAAAATAATTATTAGTATTACTTCTGTTTTCATAATTGCACCTCTAATTCATATTCTGATTATAGCAGAACGCAAGAAAAAAATATACAAACTTCATTGACATATTTCGTCTTATATGCTAAAATACGTTACAATCGTTATAAGGTAAAGACTGTGACGAGGAGTAGTAGGCGGATAAGTTCAATCCCAAGAGAGCGGCCGTTAGCTGAAAGAGCCGTGTTTGAGCCCCGCGGAAGTAGCCTTTGAGTCGCGAACCGAAAGGAATTTCCGAGTAGACTTCGCCGTGAATTGCACACGTTACAAGGCAAGCGGAATTGTTGTTCCGGCTAAGCGCGCGCTTCGGCGCGAATTCGGGTGGTACCGCGCAATTTGTTTATTGCGTCCTGTTGAAATATCAACGGGGCGTTTTTTATTTGTTTTTTTGAAGGAGCAGGGTATGATAGCAAGTAAGTTTCTTACTAAAACAAAATTTGATACTTACGAGGATTTTCTGCGGAACTACTATCTGCAGTATCCCGATAACTTTAACTTCGCAACCGACGTAGTGGACGCATATGCTCAAAAGGAGCCCGAGCGCCGCGCTCTCGTTTGGTGCGACGATAACGGCGCCGAACGCATCTTTACTTTTAAGGATATCTCTGACATAAGCAAGCGAACGGCGGCTTACATTAAAAAGTTAGGCATAAAAAAAGGCGACCGTGTAATGATGCTTTTGAAACGCCGCTGGGAGTATTGGCCCACGGTGGTGGCGCTTCACCGCATAGGAGCTATAGCCATACCCGCCTCCTTCCAGCTTAAGGCAAAGGATATCTCCTACCGCGTAAACGCGGCTAACGTAAAGCTTATTATTGCGGCGGACGACGATTTTATAATAAATCAAGTTGAAATAGCTAAGCCCGACTGCCCCTCGCTTGAAAAGATAGCGCTCATAAGAAAGCGCCGCGACGGCTGGGTTGAGTTTTCGCGCGGAGTGGACAACACAAAGGAAGAGTTCACGGTAGACGAAAGCCTTAAGTTTGACGACCATATGCTCATCTACTTTACCTCGGGCACCGACGGCTACCCGAAGATGGTCGTACATTCCTATACCTATCCGCTCGGTCATATTACCACGGCTGGCTACTGGCAGTGCGTCGTGGACGGCGGGCTTCACTTTACGGGCGTGGATTCTGGCTGGGCGAAGTTCGGCTGGGGATTAATTTACGGTCAATGGCTTTGCGGAAGCGCCGTTTTAGGCTACGACCAAGAGGGCAAGTTCAGCCCCCGCCACCTTATCGACGTTATAAAAAAATACAAACCCACTACCCTTTGCGTGCCGGGCACAATATACCGCTTTATGATGCACGAGGGCTTAACAAGCGAGGATTTTGCCTCGGTTAAGCATTGCTGTACGGCGGGCGAGCCGCTTACCCCCGCGATAATCGACGACTTTAAGAGGATAACGGGTCTTGATATACACGAGGGCTACGGTCAATCGGAAAGCTCGGTGCTTATAGCTAATTTCCCGTGGTTTAAGCCACGCGCTGGCTCTATGGGAAAGCCCTCGCCGCTCTACAACATAGTGCTTGAGGACGCGAACGGGCGTCTTTGTCCCCCGGGAATGGAGGGCGAAATAGTAGTAAGAAGCCTTCAATATGGTCTACCTGAAGGGCTAATACAGGGTTACTTCCGCGAGGGCAAGGTACACAATGCCTACGGCGACACCTTTGTTTACCACACGGGCGACCTCGCCTACCGTGACGAGGACGGCTACTTCTGGTTCGTCGGCAGAAATGACGACATAATTAAATGCTCCGCCTACCGAATAGGTCCGTTTGAGATTGAAAGCGTTCTTCTCACCCACCCCGCCATAATGGAATGCGCCATAACGGGTGCGCCCGACGAGATACGCGGGCAGGTAGTAAAGGCTACTATAGTTTTGAAGTCGGGCTTTTCGCCGAGCGACGAGCTTACTAAGGAGCTTCAGGACTATGTCAAAAAACTGACCGCTCCGTATAAATACCCGCGTATAATCGACTATGTTGAAAGTCTGCCAAAAACCACCTCAGGCAAGATAATACGCAAGGCTATAAGAAAAACAGACGAGATGAAATAACGCTATATCAACGTAAAAGATGTCGGAGGTCTTATGAAAAGAGCAGTATCCGCCGTGCTCCTTCTCGCTACGCTAATTACGCTCACCTCTTGTAACAGCTCTTCTACACCGCAAATGCCCTCCGAAAAAGAGAGTATTACGGTCGGTAAGCTTTCACCTGAGCACGAGTTTTATAACGAGGTTGTGGAGTTCGACCCTGAGTGCAAGGACTATATCACGGAAATCTCTATGTACGATATGGAGATAGACGATACCTTCATTATCCATCTCTCCTTGCCGCCCGACTATGACGAAGCGAAGAGCTATCCGCTTATGGTTATGACCGACGGCGTTTGGAGATTAAGCGACCACCCTGAGCTGCGCGCACTTATGAAAAGCGGCGAGATAGAGCCGATAATCGTCGCGAGCGTTGGCTATCCAAACGGCTACGACTACCGCACTATCCGCGAGCGCGACCTTGTTCAACAGCCGGAGCCTTACCTTCACTTTATCGCAGATAACCTTGTGCCCTACCTTTGCGAAAACTACTCGGTAAGCGACGAGGATATGACCTTGGTCGGTCATTCCTACGGCGGCTTTTGGGGCTTTTATTCGCTGTTTAACCGCGATACCGTCGGCAAAAACCTTTTTGAAAACTACTATATTGGCAGCCCCTCCTTTCAAGCTTCGTCAAACAAACAGCATATTGATGACTTTGAAGAAGTATACTACGAAAGGAACAAAACCCTTGACGCAAACGTTTACGTAACCGTCGGCTCGCTTGAGCCCAGCGGCTTCATTAAACCCATAGATTGGTTTATCGACAAGCTTAACAGCCGAAATTATGAGGGTCTTTCCTTAAAATATGAAATTATTGAAGACTACGACCACAACCACGTTTTTAAGCCTTCGCTTTATAACGCGGTGCTTATCTTCTACGGCACGAATAAGTAAGAAAAAGCCGCTTCCATTTTCGGAAGCGGCTTTCATTATCTTGTATTTTCTGGCGTTCGGTAGTTTCTGTCTACGTTTAGAACCGAGTAGTAATTCGGGCTTTTTTCCTTCACCCTCTTTATTATCGCTTCCTCAAGCTCCGTATCGCCCGTCTTTAGGTCTGAGGGCACCTCAACGTCGTAGATAAGGTTGATATGGTCGTGGGTCTTTGATATACGAAAATCGTGTATCGCGAGGCGAGAGTCCACCGACGTAACCGCCGTCTTAACCTCGTCGAGGATTCGGTTGTACTCCTCGTCACGCTCTGAAACTGGGTCAAGGTGAATAACAAGGTCTACGCCGAGCTTCTTTTTTACGTTGCGCTCGATATTATCAAGCACGCCGTGGCAGAAAAGCGAGTTTTCTTTAGCCGACATCTCGACGTGCACCGTCGCGAAAATTCTTGCGGGACCGTAGGAATGAACGACAAGGTCGTGTATGCCGAGCACGCCCTCATAGCCGACTATTTCGCCATATATTGAGTCGATAAGCTCCTCTGACGGTGCCTCGCCCAACAGCGGGCTCAGGGAATCCTTTAGTATCGAAAAGCCTGAAACCAGAATAAACACCGCCACCACCGCGCCGATATAGCCATCTATCTCTACCTTAAAGATATACTGCACCGCCGCGCCGATTAAAACGCCCGCGGTCATAAATACGTCGTTTCGGCTGTCCGTGGCGGAGGCGAAGAGCGAAACAGAGTTTATCCGCTTGCCGACCTTACGGTAGAAGCCCGCCATAAATAATTTGACGAGTATTGCCACGGCGAGAACGATAAGGGTCACGGGCGAAATGAGCACCGCTTCGGGATTAATTATGTTTTCTACCGAGCTTTTTAAAAGCTCCGCGCCAATAAGTAATATAACTATCGCTATTACCGCGCTCGACATATATTCCACCCTTGCGTGACCGAAGGGGTGTTCCTTGTCAGCTGGCTTTTTCGACATCTTAAAGCCGAACAGCGTCACCGCCGAGGAGGCGGCGTCGGATAGGTTGTTGACCGCGTCCGCGATAACCGATATGCTTGAGGAGAGAACGCCGACTGCTATCTTAAAGCCAAAGAGTATAAGGTTAAAAATAAGACCTACCGCGCCCGCGAATATACCATAGCCCTCACGGGATTTGTCGCGCGTTTTCTTTTCATACAGTTTTAATAGCAGCTCGCTCATAATTTTTTACCCTATTCTTTCGGCGTAAGGTTCTCGACCGTTATCCTTTCGTAACCGTAGCCATATTCTATACTTTCGCTTGCGGCGCGCGCCGCAAGCGCATCATTTACCTTGCCCTGCGCGATATAATCGCGTAAATCCCCGGGCACTATGTCGCTTCTGTAGAAGAAGTAGTAACCATCGGAAAACTGCATTATTCCCGTTACCTGACCCACGCTCATAGAGGTTAGTATCTCCACTAAGGTCGCGTCCATCTGGTAGCCTAAAATATTGTTGCCGTTTATCGAGGTCATTCCGTTTGGATAACGGTCCGCCATCGGGTCCTCGTTATAAAGCTTTTGAAGCTCGTAAAAACGCGAGGGGTCCTCAGCAAGCGCCGAGGCTATCTTGTCGGCAAGCTGTTTTTTCTGGGCGTTAACCGCCTCGTCCTCGCTTGTCAGTATGCCGAGTATCTCATAGTGAACAACCTCGTTTTCAGAGGTAAACGCCGCTATATCCGCTTCGCTCGGCGTAGCGTACTCGCTGTTTGTATAAAGGTATTCTCTAAACTTTCCTTCTACCGTCTGCTTAACAAGAATTTTTCTGTATAACGCTTCGTTGAGATAATATGAAGCAAGGTAGCTGTCATATTCCTCCGTGGAGCCGTAATAGGTCTTCTCGTCATTCATATACGCGTCTACGCTTGCTTCCTCCTCAGCGGTCAAGCCGAAGCCCTCCTCCACCGCCCAGTTGTAGAAGCTAACGTCCTGCTTTATTCCGTTTTCAAGAACGTTGAAAAATTCCTTTTCTCCGTTCTCCTCAAACCACTGAGGATAGCTTTGTAAGAAATAATCCTTAACAGGCAACGCCGTATAGCGGTATTCGTCCGCCATAACCTCGTAATCGCCTATCTTCATAACCATACCGTCGCGGTCAAGAGGTGTACTTAAAACGCCGAAGGGTAAAAAGAGCGCGAGCGCCGTAAGCGCGACGAGCACAGCCGCTACCACAATAATTATCTTGGGCGCGACGCTTTTCTTCTTGCGTTTTCTGTATACCTTAGCATCATCCGAACGTTTTTCTTCCTCGGGATAGTCAAATAAGTTGTTTTTATCGTCTTCCACTTCTTATACCTTTACTTTTGTTCTAATTTTGGTCATAATTATTATATATCATTATTTTGTCATTATATCAGAAATAAAGTTCAGCTACAACCTGCTTTTTCTTCGGAGGGAATATGGAGAAAAAACTACTTTTTATAATTAACCCTAAGGCGGGGCGTACAGAGATACGCGCCCACGCGCTTGAGGCAATAGAAACGCTTCAAAAGAGCGGCTTTGAGGTAACCGTTTTTATTACGCAAGGTAAGAACGACGCCTACAATAAGGTATTGCGCGAGGGCGGAAGCTTTTCACGGATAATCTGCTGCGGTGGTGACGGCACAGCGGACGAGGTGCTAAACGGCATAATGTCGCTTGAAGTAAAGCCCGAATTTGCCGTTATTCCCACAGGCACTACTAACGATTACGCTTTTAACCTTAATATTCCCGCCAACATTCCAGCGGCGGCAAAGATTGTTGGCGGCAACAACCCCTTTTTAGTTGACGTGGGCAAATTCATTGATAAATACTTTACCTATATCGCCGCCTTTGGCACGCTCACCGAGGTAACCTACGAAACCCCGCAGGACTCTAAAAACATCTTCGGCTATCTTGCCTACATACTTGAGGGCGCGAAGCGTATTTCCGCAATAAAATCCTACCGCGCAAGGGTAGAGTATGACGACGGCGTAATTGAGGGCAGCTTCATCTTCGGGCTTTTCTCAAACTCCATATCTCTCGGCGGGCTTCGCACCGCCTTTACGGGTACAGAGCTTGACGACGGGCTTCTTGAGGCGGTGCTTATAAAAGAGCCCACAACTCTGCTCGACGTTCAGAGCATAGTTAACGTGCTTTTGTCTATAGAGCATCTTGACGACGCAGAGGGTGAGTTTGTACAATCGGTACGCTCCTCACGATTTCGAATAACCACCGAGCAGCCTATAAAGTGGACGCTCGACGGTGAGGGCGGCGGAATACATACCGACGTGACGATAGAGAACGTTCCGAAGGCTATAACGGTAATTCGCGGAAAGAAAAAACTGAACAGATAAAAACAGGACGGGATAAGCTTTGGCAATGCTTACCCGCCCTGTTTCTTTACTGTTTGTTAGCTTACTTAAGCTTCCACGCGAGGTCTGAAAGGAAAAGCTCCTTTTCAAGCTCCTCGGGCTTCGTGTCCTTGTTTATATGTACAAACTCGATATCCATCATCCTTGCCCAGTCGCGCATCATCTCCGCGTCACAGTCGTGGCTTAACACCGTGTGGTGCGCGCCGCCCGCGATTATCCAGCATTCCGCGCCAACGGCAAGGTTCGGCATAGGCTTCCACATAACCCTCGCGACGGGAAGGTTAGGCATAGTTTGTGTGGGCTTTACACATTCGATATCCTGAACGATAAGGCGAAGTCTTCCGCCGATATCAATAAGGCTCGCCACAATCGCTTTACCCGCCTTGCCCTCAAAAACAAGCCTTGCGGGTGGCTGTCTGTCGCCGATACCAAGGGGGTGAACCTCTATACGGGGCTTTCCCGCGGCAAGACACGGGCAGACCTCAAGCATATGCGCGCCGAGCGAAATGCCGTTCTTAAGGTCGTAGGTGTAGTCCTCCATAAAGGCGCTCCCGCCGTCAAGACCCGCGCCCATAGCCTTCATAATAGCGGTCATAGCGCTTACCTTCCAGTCACCCTCGCCGCCGTAGCCGTAGCCCGACGCCATAAGGTTTTGGCTCGCAAGTCCGGGGAGTTGCTCCATACCGTAAAGGTCTTGGAAGGTGTTTGAGAACGCCTTGCAGCCCTCCTCGTCCATCATCTTCTTTATAGCTATTTCCTCGCGTGCCTGATAACGCACCGTCTTCATATCGTCGGTCGCGAAGTCATATTTGCTCTTATATTCGGCTATCTTTTCGTCTATCTCCGCGTCGGTAACCGCGTTCATAACCTCAACAAGCGTACCGACGGGCCACGTATTGACCTGCCAGCCGAGCTTGATTTGTGTTTCGACCTTATCGCCCTCGGTAACGGCTACCTCGCGCATATTGTCGCCGAAGCGCATAACCTTCATGCTCTTGCTTACCGCCGCGCCTATTGCCGCTCTCATCCAGCGACCAATCCTCTCCTGAACTGTCGCGTCCTTCCAATAACCCATAATTACCTTGCGCGGAGCTCTCATACGCGCGCCGATAAAACCGTGCTCACGGTCACCGTGCGCGCCCTGATGGAGATTCATATAGTCCATATCAATCTCTTCGTTGGGTATCTCCTCGTTAAATTGTGTATGGAAATGAAGCCACGGCTTCTGAAGGATAGAAAGCGCGTTTATCCACATTTTAGAGGGTGAGAAGGTATGGCAGAAGGTGATAATGCCAGCGCAGCTTTCATCGAAGTTCGCCTGCTTTACTATCTCCGTCGCGCCGCCGTTCGTCTTTACTATATCCTTAAAAACAACCTCAAAGGGAAGCTTTCCGCTCTTATTAAGCCCGTCGGCTATCGCCTTTGAGTCCTCTTCAACCTTCGCGAGCGTCTCTTCGCCATATAGGAACTGACTTCCTACCACAAACCAAAACTTGTACTGCTTTAAATCCATTTAAACAACCTCACAATTCCTTATGAAAATTAAAATAATTAAAGCGAAGCGGCGCATTTTGCCCGCCTCTTTCTTTTGCTTTCTTGTAAATTCTACTCTACATAAGCAGACCTGTCAATATGATTTCATTATATTTGTATGCAATAACAATACAACTTGAAAATTTATATAACTTCTCGACAATACAACTTATTCACGGTAAGCTAAAGCCCCGCGAATTATCCGCGGGGCTTATAAACGGTTTTTAAATTATAGCTGAGTTATCAGCCTTACATAGAACTTGACGGTGGTGACAATCTTGTCGAGCGGAATGCG
>CAYWJF010000053.1:0-4636 GCA_964458545.1 uncultured Oscillospiraceae bacterium
TTTGTAACAGTAAACATTTCGCCGCGATTATAGAAAGCTCGGCGCTAATATGCTATAATAATTGCAACAACTTTTAAGGAAGATTTGCGCTATGTTCAACGGATTTTCTCAGAAAACTATAGATTTTATGTGGGGTATACGTCTCAACAACAACCGCGAGTGGTTTTTGGAGCATAAAGACGAATACCGAAGCGACCTTGAAGCGCCTATGAAGGCGCTCGCCGAGGATGTGGCAAATGGGTTCGCAAAAAAGCAGCCGAAGCTCGGTCTTGAGCTTCACGTTTCGCGTATCTACCGCGACGCACGGCGGCTTTTTGGCAACGGACCATACAAGGACCACCTTTGGTTTACGCTAAGAAAGGTGACGCTGGAGTGGACAGACAAGCCTGTCTTCTGGTTCGAGCTTGGTCCCGAAAACATATCCTACGGCTTAGGCTACTACCAAGCAGCGCCGATAACTATGCAGAAGCTCCGAGCGAGAATAGATAAAGACCCAGCGCCGCTAAAAAAGCTATCAAAGGCGCTCGCGACTCAGAAGGAGTTCGTGCTTGAGGGCGAAAGCTACAAAAAGCCAAAATGCGCCGAGGATGAGCCGCTAAGCGAATGGTACAACCTAAAAAGCTTTTCGCTTATCCACACAGAAAACCTCTCGGCGGATATCTTTTCACCCTCGCTCGCCGACAGGATAGTAGACGGCTACGATTTCCTAACGCCGTTTTACAACTACTTCGCAACACTTGACGATGACCCAGACCCTAATCTCAGATAAAGCTAAAGCGAGCCTTTCGGCTCGCTTTTTGTTTTTCTATTCTGTGAGCGAAAGCGTATCCGCCGCATCTATGCCGCCCGCGACGGAGGAGACATCCTTAAGCTTTTTCTGTATCTGCCGCGTCCTTACGCCGACGAGCTTATCAAGTTCGTCGTTCGCCTGATTAAGCCGCTGTTGTGTTACCGAAAGCACCCCAGCGAAGTTATCAAACTCGGTCTTTACGCCGCCAAGCACCTTCCACACCTCGCCTGAGCGCTTCTGAATAGCGAGCGTTTTAAAGCCCATCTGTAAGCTGTTAAGCAGCGCGGACATTGTTGTTGGCCCCGCGATACTGACCTTGTAGTCGCGCTGAAGCGTCTCTACGAGCCCACGGCGCACCACCTCGGCATATAAACCCTCTATAGGCAAAAACATTATTGCAAAATCCGTCGTGTTCGGCGGGTCAATATACTTGTCGCGGATATCCTTAGCGCAGCCCTTTATTCTCGTGTCTAACAGCTTCGCCGCTTGCTCTATAGCCGCTGTGTCGCCTAAATCGTAAGCGTCCACAAGCGCGGAATAAAGGTCGAGCGGAAACTTCGCGTCAATAGGAAGATAGGTAATACTGCCGTCCTCGCTCGGAAGCTTGACGGCGTATTCCACCACCTCGCGACTGCCGGGCTTAGTCGCCACATTCGTGTCATACTGCTCGTTTGACATCATCTGCTCAAGTATAGCGCCGAGCTGTATTTCGCCGAGTATTCCGCGGGTCTTTACGTTAGATAAAACCTTCTTTAAGTCGCCCACGCCCGAGGCGAGCGTCTGCATTTCGCCCAAACCCTTATATACCTGCTCAAGCCGCTCGCTTACCAGCTTAAAGGACTGCCCTATCTTGTCCTCAAGGGTCTTTTGAAGCTTCTCGTCCACCGTCTCGCGCATCTGTTCAAGCTTCTTGCTGTTGTCCTCCTGTAACGCGGTTAAACGGCGCTCCATTGTCGTTCTGATATTGTCGAGTCTCTGTTCGCTTTGCACCGAAAAGGCGCCGAAACGCTTGTCTATTGCGCCGAGGTTGTCCGCTATGCCCTTTGTCAGCGCGTCAAGCTTCGCGTCCTGCCGCTGAAAGGCGTTTTGCTGAGAAACGTTAAGCAGCTCTGCCATATTATTTAAGCTCTGCGACATCTCGGTGCGCGAGGCGCGCTGTTCGTTCAGCACCTCGCCGCGCAGTTTTTCGAGCACCGACGAATAGTCGCTTTTTACCGACACACGAATAAGCACGAATACGAGTAGTACCGCCGAAAGCGCAGACAAACCCGCGATTATTAAAAGCATTATTTCAATATTAGACATACGCTTCTCCGTTATCCTAAAGTCTTTTCTTACATTAGAATTATCATATCATTTTTTCTGCCGCAAAACAATAACAGCCGAAACGTTTGTTTCGGCTGTTTCGTTTTTTATTGCTTTTTTACAGTTAGCTTGCCTTCGGTTTTGTTTAAAAGCCGCTTGATATTCGTTCGGTGGTTAAAGAGGATAAGAAGCCCGATTGCTAAGGCGAAAAGCGTGTGCATCTGCCATTCGCCGCCTGTAAAGAACCTAACGGCGAACATAGCGAAAGGAAGCAGCACCGCGACGGTAACTGAGGCAAGCGAGATAATTTTAGATATGGCGAATACCGTGCCGAAAACGGCGAGAAGGATAATTAACACCCGCCAGTCAACAACCGCCATTATTCCCGCCGTGGTCATTACCCCCTTGCCGCCACGGAAGTTGAAATAGAGCGGCAGAATATGCCCCACCAGCACGAAAAGCGCCGCGAACATTGTACCGCCGCTTACGTCAAGACCCGCAGAAACAAATAGAGCGCGCCCTATAAGTATTGCCGCCGCGCCCTTGAGAAAATCTCCTATACCCGTAAGCACGCCACATTTTACGCCGACGGCGCGAAGAACGTTGGTCATACCCGCGTTCTTGCTGCCAAGCTCGCGTATATCCTTACTCTCGAAGGCTTTAGTGGTTATTATTCCGAAGCAGAGCGAGCCTAAAAGGTAGCTCTCTATCGCGGTTAAAACAAAGGCTAAAGCTACGCTCATCAGTTTTTGTCTCCCCGTTCTCTTATTACCATTCTTATCGGCGTACCCTCAAGTCCGAAGGTTTCGCGTATCTGGTTTTCAATGTAGCGCTGATAGGAGAAGTGGAAAAGCTGGGCGCTGTTTACGAAGCAGACAAACGTAGGCGGTCTTGTCGAGGGCTGGGTAATGTAGTAAATCTTAAGTCGTTTGCCCTTGTCTGAGGGAGGCTGTACACGGGTGGTGGCTCGGGCGAGCACCTCGTTTAGCATACCCGTGGTAATACGCATAGCGTTCTGTTCGTTCACATACTTAATTAATTCAAAGAGTCTGTCAAGCCGCTGCCCAGTTTTAGCGGAGATAAAGATTATCGGCGCGTAGGACATAAAGCTGAAGTCATTCTCGTACTTCTTTCGTTGCTGGTCCATAGTCTTGCCGTCTTTTTCAATAAGGTCCCATTTGTTTACGGCAATAATACAGGCCTTACCCTGTTCGTGCGCGTAGCCCGCTACCTTAGAGTCCTGCTCCGCGAAGCCCTCGGTCGCGTCTATCATTATGACGCAGACATCGGCGCGGTCAACGGCGGCGAGGGCGCGTATAACGCTGTAACGTTCAATCTCGTTCTTGATATTGCCCTTTTTACGCATCCCTGCGGTATCAATAAAGGTGAATTTTCCAAACTTGTTTTCCACCGTCGCGTCTATCGCGTCGCGGGTGGTACCTGAAATATCGGAAACTATCATTCTGTTTTCGCCGAGAACGTTATTTACAAGCGAGGACTTCCCCGCGTTTGGTCTGCCAATTACCGCGACGCTAACGGTGTCGCTTTCGGGCTCGTTCTCGTCTATCGGCGTAAGGCTTTCACATACGGCATCGAGCATATCTCCCGTACCGTGACCGTGAACGGAGGAAACCGCCATTGGCTCGCCAAGCCCCAAGGAATAGAAATCGTAAAAATCGAGCGGCATATCCTTTGAAACCTTGTCGCACTTATTTACGCAAAGCACAACGGGTCGCCCGCTCTTTCTAAGTATAGCGGCTATCTCAGTATCCGACGCTGTTACGCCCGCGTTGATATCGGTAACCATAATAATAACGTCCGCCATATCTATGGCGAGCTGTGCTTGCTCGCGTATATGCACAAGCAGCTCGTCGTCGGTGCCCGTTTCAATACCGCCCGTGTCGATTAGGGTGAACCTGTAATTCAGCCATTCGCATTCGCCGTAAACCCTATCACGGGTAACGCCGGGCGTATCGTCCACGATAGAGCGGCGCTCGCCTATTAACTTATTAAAAAGGGTGGATTTCCCGACGTTGGGGCGGCCTACCACCGCTACTATCTGTTTTGACATCTTTACTCCTCGTCTTTAAGAGCCCAAACGAGCTCTTCACCGCCGCAAATCGGCTCAACTACTATATTAAGGCTTTTTTCGAGTTCGTCAAGGGTAATACTGTCGAGAAACATATCCCCCTCGCGCCGTAGCATATCACGCGGAATTAACAGCTTATCTCCGTGAATGCTTTTGCTTTTTAGCTGTTTTATTATATCTGTCGCGGTCACAAGCCCCGACACTATTACGTTGCCGCCGAAAAACTCGTTCTTTATTGTATGAACGGTGCATCTGAGCTTAGGCCGTTTGGTTTTAAGGCTCTCAACAAGCGCGCTTATCGTGCCCGCAGCCGCTTCGCCCGTGGCAATATCAATAGTCCTTTCCGCCTCGTTCAGCTCAAGCTTCTCAGCCTCTGAATTAAACTCGTCGGTGAATTTTCTTAGCATTCCCACGCCGTTTTCTATCTGCAAAAAGTCGTCATAGTACTCGGC
>CAYWJF010000053.1:4736-10287 GCA_964458545.1 uncultured Oscillospiraceae bacterium
TGGCAGTTAATCTCAACGCCAGCCTCGGCGAGCCGATACAGATACTTAAGCTTTTCGCCAGCAAAACGATTGTGCATCATCTCGCAGCGAAGCTTCTCGTTCGTAGTGTGAACAGAGATATTGATAGGCGAAATCTTCATTTCAATTATCCGCTCTATCTCCTCGTCGCTCATATTAGTAAGGGTTATATAGTTGCCGAAAAGGAAGGAGAGCCGCTCGTCATCGTCTTTAAAATAAAGCGTCTCACGCAGCCCCTTCGGAAGCTGGTTTATGAAGCAGAAGATACAGTCGTTTTGACAGGAATGCTGCTCGTCCATAAGAAAGCTTTGGAACAAAAGCCCGAGCTCCTCGTCCTCGTCCTTCTCAACGTCTATTAGCTCCTCGCCGCCCTTTTTCAGCTTTATAAGCAGCGAAAGCTTATCTGTCTTTGTATAGAAGCCGTAATCGAGCAGGTCGTTTATCTCGTGTCCGTCTACGGATACAAGCGTATCGCCCTTTTTAACGCCCGCGTCAAAGGCTATTGAATTTTTTTCGACGCCCGAAATAAGAACAGCCATACTTCTTCCTCATAAAACAAAAGACGAGGATTTGCTCCTCGTCTTGTTTGTGGTTTTACGCTTCTTTGTTGATGATTTCCTTGCCCTTGTAGTAGCCGCAATTGCCGCATACTCTGTGCGGAACCATCAGTTCGCCGCACTGCGAGCATTTTGCAAACGCGGGGGCGGAAAGCTTCCACACCGAGGAGCGCCTTTTGTCGCGCCGTGTCTTAGAAATCCTTCTCTTTGGTACTGCCACTTTTAGCACCTCCTCAAAAGTGTGAATATGTCGTGTGAGCAGTCACATTATTACTAAATTACGCAAAATTTGCGTGCTTAAATATTATACCTACTAAATATCGTGTTGTCAACACGAATTTTAAAACTAATCGATATATTTTTTTACGCCGTCTGTGAGGTTGGAAAGGTCGGTGGAAACGGTTACGACAACCTTAAGATTTTCCTTCGCAATTTCGGAAATCTGGTCGAGAAGCTTGCCGAGCCCGACGATGTCTTGGTCGCCTATCTTGAGTATTCCGTCGATATAAACCTCTTCAATATCGTAGTTGCCCGCGAGCACGCCCATAAGGAAGCCGTAGAACATAGTATAGCCGCGAATGGCATAATCGTCAACGTCGATAAGGCGCACGGACGACTTGATATTATAGGTGGACTTCATTCCCTTTTCTATGCAAACTATGCTTCCCTCAATCTTTTCGACAGACTCGTTAATCATGTCTATCATAGCCTTGGTTTTTCCAGAGCCCTTATTTCCGACAATAAGCTTAATCATTTTTTACCTCCAATATTTTAATTGAGTTTTTTAATAAGTTCTTCACGCTGCGCCTCGTATCCCGGCTTGCCGAGAAGGGCGAACATATTCTTTTTGTAGCTTTCTACTCCGGGCTGGTTAAAAGGGTTAATGCCGAGAATATAGCCCGAAACCGCGCAGGCACGCTCGAAGAATAAGATAAGCTCGCCTACGTTTTCCTCGTCAACCTTATCTACGTTAATAACCATACAGGGTACTCCGCCCTCGTTATGAGCAAGTATGGTCGCGTCACACGCCGTATCGTTAATTTCGCGCATTGTTTTACCCGCGAGATAGTTAAGACCGTCGAAGTCCTCGCTTTCGCTCTTTACGGTGTAGTCCGAAAGGGTTTTACCGAACTTCACAACCGTTTCAAACATTATACGCGCGCCGTCTTGAACGAACTGACCCATTGAATGAAGGTCGGTCGAGAAGATAACCGAGGTTGGGAGAATACCCTTTTTATCCTTGCCCTCGCTCTCGCCGAAGAGCTGTTTGTACCACTCGTTAAAGAGGGTGAAGGACGGCTCGTAGCAGACCATAAGCTCAGCGCCCTTGCCCTTGCGGTAGAGTATGTTTCTGTAAGCGGCGTAGACGTTGCAGTCGTTGTCAAGCCCGTTGGAATCGTACTTCTTCGCGGCGTTTACGGCGCCCGCCATAAGCTTGTCTATATCGAAGCCCGCGGCGGCAATAGGAAGAAGTCCCACGGCGGTAAGCACCGAATAGCGCCCGCCCACGTCGTCGGGTACGACAAAGGTTTCGTAGCCCTCGCGGTCGGCGAGACCTTTTAGCGTACCGCGTGATTTGTCGGTAGTAGCGTAGATTCTCTTCGCCGCCTCAGCCTTGCCGTAGCGCTCCTCCATAAGTCCCTTAAAGACACGGAAAGCGAGCGCGGGCTCGGTGGTTGTGCCCGACTTCGAAATTACGTTTACGCTAAGGCGTTTGCCCTCGCAAAGCTTAATGATGTTGTTGAGGTAGTCGCCGCTTATGCTGTTGCCTGCGAAATAGACCTTTAACGGGGACGTTTCGTTAAGGAAACCGCCCGAAAGAAGCTCCGTTACCGCGCGTGCGCCGAGATAGCTCCCGCCGATACCGATAACGACAAGCACGTCGCTCGTTTCGCGTATGCGCTTCGCCGCCGCTTTAATGCGCGCAAACTCGTCCCTGTTGTAGTCGAAGGGAAGTGTGCTCCAGCCTAAAAAGTCGTTGCCCGCTCCGTTTTTTTCGCGAAGAAAATCGCAAGCCTTCGACACTTCTTCAGAAACAGCCGAAAGCTCGCGGTCATCGGTAAAACCGTTAAGATATTTTGTAGTAAGTTTAATTGCCATTGTTTTGCGACCTCTATATATACATAGTTTTCTTTACTTATATGATATAGTACATCGCATTTTATGTCAAGGTGAACGAGGTGAATTTCGCCCTCTCGCTACATATTTGTAAGCGCGTCGAAAAGCAGCGACCAGCCTATCTTGAAGTCTATTTTTCGTATATCGCAAACGGCGGTAACGTCGTAGCTGCCCGTCTCCACGCCGTCGCAAAGTACCCTTACGGTGCCAACCGTCTGCCCGCCCGTAACGGGCGCTTCCAGCTGTTGTTCCATAAGTATCTCGTAGCTTACCTTCTCCGCTTGCCCCTTGTCTACAACTATATGTTTTGGCATATCCACTGTATACTCGCATATCTGGTTTTCGCCGCACTTTACCTTAACGGGGGTAAAAAGCGCGTCGTCTATCTTTATCTCAGCAAGCTCGTAGTTCGAGAAGCCGTAATTTAGCAGCGCTGTCGCGGCGGCAAAGCGACTCTTTGAATCACTTGAGCCCAGTACAACGGCTATAAGCTCCATATTGTCGCGTATGGCTGAAGCGCTTACACAAACGCCCGCCTTGTTTGTTGTACCCGTCTTTATGCCGGTAATGCCGTTATAGCTACGAAGCATCTTGTTGGTGTTTGTAAGCTCGGTTTCCCCGCCGCGCAGCTCATCCATCCATATAGTAATGTAATTGCGGATAAGCTCGTGCTTAAGTATCTCGCGGGACATAAGCGCCACGTCACGCGCACAGGACATATGCCCCTCCTCGTCAAGCCCGTTAGAATTCTTAAAGGTGGTGTTTTGCATACCAAGCTCCGCCGCCTTTCGGTTCATCTCGGCTACGAACTCGTCCTCACTGCCCGACACAAACTCGGCGAGAGCTACCGCGGCGTCGTTCGCGCTCGCGACGCAAACCGCCTTCAAAAGCTCGTCAACCGTCATAATTTCGCCCGGCTCCAGCCATATCTGTGAGCCCCCCATTGAATAAGCGTGCTCACTCGCCGTGACCTTGTCTTCAAGCTTTATCGCACCGCTTTCAAGCGCCTCCATAACAAGAATTAGGGTCATAACCTTAGTAATAGAGGCTATTGCGCGCGGTTCGTCAGGGTTCTTTTCGTAAAGCACCCGCCCCGTAGTACTGTCCACAAGTATTACCGCCGTCGCGTCCAGCGAGAGCGACGCATTTGCCGATACCTCAGCCGCTTCGCTCTTTGTGAAAGCGAGCGCGTCCTCGCTACCAACGCCCTCAGACGCGAAAACAGCGGACGGCGCAAGCAGCGTTGCCGCCGCAATTATCATACATATTATCTTCTTTATTGCCATTGAGCTACCCCTTTCAGAAAAGGACATTATTGCTAATAAAGGGTATGCAGTCAAGGACGAATGTAGTATAATGATTTTACATTTTTTCGATACGGAGCTTTATTTTGAGGGTATACTTTCACACCTTCGGCTGTAAGGTGAACAGCTTTGAATCCGCCGCAATGGCGAACATGCTTAAAAATCACGGCTACAACTGCGCCGAAGACGAAAGCTCGGCGCAGGTGGTGGTCGTTAATTCCTGCACCGTTACCGCAAACACCGACGCAAAGGTAAGGCGGTACCTAAATAAAGTCAAGCGCGAGCATCCGTCAGTCACTACTGTGCTTACAGGCTGCCTTGTCGAAGCGGCGAAGGATAAAGCGGCTCTTTCAAGGCTCGCTGACATAGTTATGGGTAACGCCTCGCGACGGGATATCTTCGCGGTGCTGGACGAATACTTTAAGGACGGCGAAAAGGGCGTTGTTTCAATAAAGGCGCAAAGCCGCGAGTTTGAGCCGCTCTTCGCGCCAGAGCTTGAGGGGCACACACGCGCCTTTATGAAGATAGAGGACGGCTGTGAAAGGTACTGCTCCTACTGTATTATCCCCTACGCGCGAGGACGGGTGCGCTCAATGGATATAGACGAGGTCGAGCGCGAGGCGCGGGAGCTTGCTAAGAACGGCTACCGTGAAATAGTTGTGTCGGGGATAAACCTTTCCTGCTACGGCAAGGGAACAGAATATAATCTCGCCGACGCGGTAGAACGAATAGCCTCCGTTAAGGGAATTGAGCGCATACGTTTAGGCTCGCTTGAGCCTGATTTACTGAAGGCTATGCTCCCCCGCCTTTCGCGGGTGGATAAGCTTTGTCCGCAATTCCACCTCGCGCTACAAAGCGGCTGCGACAGGACGCTAAGGCGGATGAACAGGCACTATACCGCCGAAGAATACCGCGCCGTAGCAAACGAAATACGAAAGCTTTTTCCTCGCGCGACCCTCACCACCGACGTAATTGTCGGCTTCCCCGCAGAAACCGAAGCGGACTTTCGCGAGAGCGCCGCTTTTATTGACGATATCGGCTTTTTAAAGGTACACGTCTTTCCCTATTCCGTGCGTCCCGGCACGGCGGCGGCGGGGCTTCCCGACCAGCTTACAAAGACGGAAAAGGAGGCTCGTGCGCGCGAGCTTATTCGGCTAACGACAGAGAAGCGGCTTCAAATTATCGACAGCTTTATAGGAGAGAGCGTGCGTGTTATACTTGAGCAGCCGAACTCAGACGGGCTTTATACAGGTTACACCGACGAGTATCTGCCCGTTCTCATTAAAGCGTCCAATGCCAAAACAGGCGATATCCTTACGGCAACGGCTAAAAGACGTGAAGGAGACGCGCTAATCGTTGAGGCGTAAAACTAATTCCATCGTATAACTCACTGCAAAAGCTATTTTTCTTTTTTGTATCATCTACATTCCTATTCGCAAAACTAAAGCCCTTCGCCGAGAACGGCGCAGCACCATAGAGACAACACAAACAAATCAACAAACCGACCATATAAGAGAAGGGTAGCTAATGCTACCCTTCTCTTTTGATGATTCA
>CAYWJF010000054.1:0-10283 GCA_964458545.1 uncultured Oscillospiraceae bacterium
ATCGTCCGGGCTTGCGGCTGTGTCATGTTACACCAAAAGACATCCAGGACTATTACACATTTGAAATGAAGGAAAACGGCGTATCAGCAAACACAGTCATTCATCGTCACGCCAACATCCGTAAGGCGATGCAATATGCGTTCAAGACCGGTTTGATTGACACAAACCCAGCAGACCGTATTGAGAGACCGAAGAAAGAAAAATTCGTTGGGAGCTTTTACAACGAAAAGGAACTTGAAAACCTATTTGAAATCGTGAAGGGCGATCCCATTGAGCTTGGCGTGATACTTGCCGCTTTCTATGGACTGCGCCGAAGCGAGGCTGTGGGGTTGAAGTGGGATGCCATAGACTTCGAGAAAAAGACCATCACAATCAAACATACTGTCACGCAGGTCTGTCTTGAAGGAAAAAGCACCGTTATTGAGAAAGACCGCACGAAAACAAAGTCCAGCTATCGAACCCTGCCTTTGGTTGAACCCTTTGAGCAGCTTCTGTTGCGGTTGAAAGCGGAACAAACACTCAATTGGAAACTGTGTGGGAAAGCGTACTGCAAAAAGGATTCGGCTTATATCTATGTCAATGGCCTTGGAGAGCTTGTAAAGCCGGGCTATATCACACAGCACTTCCCGCTGGTTTTAGAGAAAAACGGTCTGCGGAAGATTCGTTTCCATGATCTCCGCCATAGCTGTGCAAGCCTTTTGTATGCGAATGGAGTCAGCTTGAAGGAAATTCAGGAGTGGTTGGGTCATAGCGATATTTCCACAACCTCAAACATCTACACGCATTTGGATTTCAGTTCAAAGGTGGCTACCGCTTCGGCAATCATCGGCGTTTATCCGGTCGAAAAAGAAAAATGTCCCTCCGAAAACACCCCAAAAACAGGAGGGACATCGAGAAAAGCACCATGTTCTTTGACAAATGAGAGGTCGGCATGAGGGCAAGGGAAAAGCCCGCAAACGCTGATATATCAAGCATTTGCGAGCTTGTTAGATTCTGGTGCCGGAAGCGGGGGTCGAACCCGCACGGTATCGCTACCACTGGATTTTGAGTCCAGCACGTCTGCCAATTCCATCATTCCGGCATTTCTATTTTCAAGTCCGAATCCCGATGTCCTCTCCGAGAAATCGGAGGGACATCGTGGAGGGACATTAAAAATCTCTTACATATTCGATTGTCAAAAGCCCCGTAAAATCAAGGCTTCTCGTCATGCCGACATGAAATGGCGAAGCAGATTTTGAGTCCGGCACGTCTGCCAATTCCATCATACCGGCAAAAAATGCTCATTTATTATATCAGAAAAAACGGGGTTTGTATAGTAGCTTTCTTGCTTATACAAGCCGTTTTATTAGGCGAGGAAATGGCAACTTACCGTCTCTTTGTATATTAATACGGTTATTGCAATTAGTTACACATTAGACTAATGGGTTGCATTTAAATTAAATGCTGTTATTATTTTCGTTACTACTTGTTTTTTGGAGAGATTATGGCAAAGGGATTAATTAAAGGTAAAGATTTTTACAAAACGCTGCTCGCTATCGCTATACCGATAGCGCTGCAGAACGTTATAAGCTTTGGCGTACAGATGCTCGATACAGTTATGGTCGGCTCGCTCGGCGACACGCCGCTTTCGGCGGTTTCACTCGCAAACCAGCCGTTCTTTCTGTTTATGGTTTTCGGCTTCGGAATAGCGTCGGGCGGCGCGGTGCTTATCGCGCAGTATTGGGGCAAGGGCAACGTAGACGCGGTGCGCCGTATTATGGGCATATCTATACGCTGTATAATCGTGGTTTCGGTTATCTTCGTTGTAGTAGGTTATCTGTTTCCTTCTTCAATCCTCAGCCTATTTTCGGATGACACGGAGGTAATAAAGACAGGCGCAAAATATCTTAGACTTGTTATCTTCTCATACTTTTTCAGCGGCATAGCGAGCTGTTACCTTAACACCCTTCGCGGCACCGAGAACGTTAAGCTTTCCACCTTCGTATATCTTATCTCGTTCTTCGTGAACGGCTTCTTCAACTACTGCTTCATCTTCGGAAAGCTCGGCTTTCCCGAAATGGGCGCGGTGGGCGCCGCAATTGGAACGCTGATTGCGAGGTTTACGGAGTTCGCCATCGTCATTGTTTACAGCAACTTTATTGAGAATAAGGTTCAGTTCAGATTTAAGGATATCTTCAAGGGCGAGCGAGAGCTATTCCCTGACTTTATCCGCCACAGCCTTCCCGTTATCGGAAGCGAGCTTATCTGGAGCCTTGGCTCGCTCGTTCAGACGGCGATTATCGGAAAGCTCAGCACAACCTTTGTCGCCGCGAACAGCATAGCGGGCGTACTTCAGCAGCTTGCCATGGTAACGATGTTCGGCGTGGGCAACGCCGCCGCCGTAATAATGGGTAAAACGGTAGGCACGGGTGACTACGAAAGAGCAAGACGAATGGGAAAAACCTTCCTTGTTATCTCGCTCGGCGTTGGGTGCTTGGCGAGCGGGATAATTTTGCTACTTAGAAGCCCGATACTTATGCTATACGACGTTACTCCCGAGACAAAGGCGCTCGCCTATCAGATTATGGGAGTTATGGCTGTGATTATGTTTGGCAGCGCGATAGAGATTACGAGTATTATGGGCATTCTTCGCGGAGCGGGTGATACCGGCTTTGCCTTCGCGGTGGACGCGGGCTGCACATGGGGCATTGGCGTAACCATGGGATACCTTGCGGGGTTCGTCTGGGGCTTGCCGCTTATCTGGGTGTTCGTCTGCCTTCGCTGCGATATGATAGTGCGAATTTCCCTTTGCTTGGTAAGAATTATTCGTGGAAATTACATAAAAAACGTTACCAGAGAGATATAAAAATAAATATATTGACATTTTTTTGTATAACAAGTATAATATCTTAGTACGGAATTCGAAAATATTATGATAGGATGCCGAAATTCTGGAAGAACAATCAAGAAAAAACACTACAGATAGTTCTCTTGCGCGGTTAATGGCCGCCTATATGCCCTACATACAGAAAAGGGCTAACTCAGTTAAGATAGCGGGTCTTGAAAAGGACGACCTCGTTCAGGAGGGTCTAATAGGTCTTTTCAAGGCAATTAACAGTTACGATAAGTTACTTGGCACAGCATTTTCAACCTACGCGATTACCTGCATTAACAACTGTATCAACACTGCGGTAAAGCAAGCAGCGCGAAAAAAGCATCTGCCGTTAAACAGCTACCTGTCACTCAGTAATGAGGACGGAATTGAGCTTCGGGATACCTACTCCCTTGAGGATGTTGCGATATCCAAGGAGGAGTACGACTCCCTTCAAAAAAAGATTAACGACGACCTTTCTGAATTTGAAAGGGATGTTCTCGCTTTGTATCTTCGGGGATACGATTATATTGCTTTGGCCAAGCGTCTTGATACCACGACAAAATCGGTAGACAATGCGTTACAAAGAGCGAGAAAAAAACTGAAACCCAAACGGCGAGATTAAGCCCGCCGTTATATATGCCCTTTGTAGCTTAAGCGCAGAGCGTTGTCTAACAAAGATGTCGGGTCGAGACCGTCCGAGGGCAAATCAATATTTTTTCACCCATTTTAAGAGGAGACAAACATGTACGAAGACAAAACCCTAGTATGCAAAGAATGTGGAGCCGAGTTCATCTTCACCGCTGGTGAGCAGGAATTTTACGCTTCCCGCGGATTCGAGAATGAGCCCCAGAGATGCAAGAATTGCCGTGATGCTCGCAAGAACGCCAGCCGTTCCAGCAGAGAAATGTTCACAGCTACCTGCGCTTCCTGTGGTGCCGAGGCTAAGGTACCCTTCAAGCCCCGCGAGGATCGTCCTGTTTATTGCAGCGACTGCTTCGCCAAGATGAAGGAAGCCGAGTAAGCTTTTATTTAAATTGAATGGAAAAAGCGCCCGATTTTCGGGCGCTTTTTATGTTTGCTCTATTTTTAAGCAAACGCGTGGCTCTTCAAAGGCTTTTGGCTCAAAGCTACTTTTAAAACGCCCTTTTGTGTGGTATAATAACACCAAACAGAAGTTTAAGGAGAACAAAAATGAGCGTAGACAAAAAATCAATTATCGGCGACGTATTAGATAAATACCCCGAAACCGCTGAATACTTCATTGAAATAGGTATGCACTGCCTTGGCTGCCCGTCAGCTCGCGGCGAAAGCATAGAGCAAGCGTGTATGGTTCACGGTACCGACGCGGACGCGCTGGTAAAGAAGATTAACGAGAAGATTAATTAGAACCGAACCGAAAACCGCGACGGGCAAAGTACCTTTGCCCGTCTTTTTGTTCCATAGGTATTAAGGAGAGTTTATGGAGGAGCTACGGCTTTCTAAAAGACTGTTTGCCGCGGCGGACGCCGTGCGTGAGGGCAGCCGCGTCGCTGACGTGGGCTGCGACCACGGCAAGCTTGGCGCGCACCTAATACTTACAAGCAAGTCTCCACGGGTGACAGCCACAGATATAAGCGAGGCGTCGCTAAAAAAGGCGGAGGAGCTTTTTACAAGGCTTCAGATAAACTCGCGAGCAAGAACGCTTCTTTCCGACGGACTTTCTGGCGTGTCGGGCGAGGACGCTGACGACGTCATTATAGCTGGACTCGGCAACGATACTATAGTTAAAATTATCTGTGACTGCCGCTGGCTCAGAAATCCCGAAAAGCGGCTTGTGCTTGTGCCCGCCTCGCACCACGAGCGACTAAGAAAAAGTCTTTACGCGCTGGGCTTTAGAATTGAGCGAGAAACGGCGGTGTTTGAGGACGGGCAATACTACACGGTGATAACCGCCTCATATTCCGGCGTAATTGAGGATAAAAACGATGCCTTCTGCGCCGTAGGGAAGCTTACAGATAAGGGCGACGGCGAAAGGTACATTAACTGGGTCTACAGAAAGAACAAGCTACTTTTAAGCCTTCCGTGTTCTAATGAAAAGAAGGCGGCGGCGCATAGCGTAGTAAGATATATTGAGGAGCTAAGAAATGATAACTGAAAAAGAGCTTTACAGCGTGATTAACGAAATCGCCCCCTTTGAAGACGCACTGGACTGGGATAACGCGGGGCTTCTAATCAATCTTGATAACGGCGCGGAAAGGATACTCTTCGCGCTGGACGCGACGAGAGCGGTTATCGACGAAGCGGTTTCGCTCGGCTGCAAGATTATTGTTACCCACCACCCGATAGTGTTCAACCCCGTGCGCTCGTTCGATATTTCGGACGGGTACGTTTACGCTATGACAAAGGGCATTTCGGTAATAAGCGCCCACACAAACTGGGACGTGGCGAAGGGCGGAGTGAACGATTATCTTTGCTCGGTTCTCGGCATAAGAAACGCCGAGGTTTTTATGGGCGAGGGCAGAATGGGTGATATAGACGAAACGACAGGCGCGGAGCTTGCGAGAAAGGTAAAAACGGCACTCGACGCGGCAACGGTTAAGGTGATTAACGCAGAAAGGTCGATAAGGAGGGTAGCCGTAGTCGGCGGCTCGGCGGGCACGCTCTTCTTGGACGCGGCAAAGCAGGGCTGTGACGCCTTTATTACGGGCGAGCTTAAGCATATGGAGGAAACTCTTGCCGAAAGCAATGGTATCTGCGTAATAGAAGCGGGACATTTTGAAACCGAGAGCCCCTCAATGAAGGCGTTTTGCGAAAGGGTGCAAACCGCGATAGGAGATAGTGCAAAGTGTTTACTCTCGGCGGTTTCAAAGCCGCCGTACATAGTTGTAAGTTAGTTCTGAACAATGAACTTGGTTTGCGAAGAGGCAGATAAAACTCAGCGGTTACGGAAAGGAACGAAATAGATATGGCGCTGGACGCGGCAATGCTTGAATATACGGCGAGAACGCTAAAGGGCACGCTTGTAGGCGCGAGGGTGGAGAAAATTTCTATGCCCTCGCGTGACGAGGCGCTTTTTTCGCTGCGAACGGAAACGGGCGCGAGAAAGCTCTTTATTTCAGCGCGTTCCGGCGGCTCGCGAATACATCTTACAAGCGAGAGCTTTGAAAACCCCGCCGTACCGCCGGGCTTTTGTATGCTGCTTCGCAAGTATCTTTCAACTGGAAGGATAACCGACCTTCGCACCGTTGACGGCGAAAGGATTATCTTCCTTGACTTTGACGCGCTCAACGAGATGGGCGACAGAATTAAGCTGACTCTTTCCGTCGAAATAATGGGACGCTATAGCAATATGGTGCTCGTTAATGCTGAGGGCAGGGTGATTGACGCTCTAAAACGCATTGACGCGGAGCAGTCTGACAAGCGCCAGCTAATCCCGGGCGTTAACTTTACTATGCCGCCCGCGCAAGGGAAACTTCTCTTGCTTACGGCGGAGACAGGCGAGCTTATAGATAAAATATGCGAAAAGAAGAAGCCTCTTTCGGCGGCGATACTCGATACCGTCGCGGGGATAGGTCCCGTCGTTTGCCGAGAGATTGCGCACCGAACGGCGGCGAACGACCCCGAGGCAGATACGCTGAACGAAAAGCAAAGAAGTGCTCTCAAACACTATATTGAGGAAACAAGAGCCGCGGCGAGAGGCGAGGGCACAACGCTCTCAATCGTTTACGACAGCAAAAAGCCTATTGAATTTAGCTTTATCAAGCTTACGCAGTATGGTGGTATGGAGACGCGTGAGTTTTCAGATGTGAACGAGCTGTTTGATAGCTACTACCTTGAAAAGGACCGCGCGGAGCGTATGAAGGCGCGCTCGTCCGACCTGCTTCGTCAGGTGAATTCACTTTATGAGCGTGCCGTGAGAAAGCAAGCCGCACGGCAGGAGGAGCTTTCCAACACCGAGCGCGCCGACGAGAAAAAGCTTTTCGGCGAGCTAATTAACGCGAATTTGTACGCTATTGTCAAAGGTGACAAGTCGGCGGAGCTACTTAACTACTACACGGGCGAGACGATAAGCGTTCCGCTTGATGTTACAAAGAGCCCTGTGCAGAACGCGCAGAAGTATTATAAGGAATATCGCAAGCTCACCACGGCGGCGAAGATGCTCGTGACCCTTATTGAAGAGGGGAAAAACGAGATTGAGTATCTATCGTCTGTGCGTTACGAAATCACCGAGGCGAAGACGGAGGAGGACTTTTTACTTATCCGCAAGGAGCTTAAGGAATCGGGCTACCTTCGCGGCTTTAAGTATAAGGAGCAAAAACGCCCGCGAAAAATGAGCGAGTTTATCGAGTATAAAACAAGCGACGGGCTAAGGGTGCTTGTAGGGCGCAATAACGCCGCTAACGAAAAGCTTACCCTTAAGACCGCCGAAAAGGGCGATATCTGGTTCCACGTTAAATACGCGAGCGGCAGCCACACGGTACTGCTATCTAACGGCGCGGAGCCGAGCGGGGAAAGCTACACCGAAGCGGCAATGATAGCGGCGTACCATAGCTCAGAGCGGCTGTCCGAAAATATCGCCGTAGATTACACCCGCATAAAGAACGTAAAAAAAGCGGTCGGTCAGAAAACGGGTATGGTTTATTACGAAAGCTACAACACCGCCTACGTCACGCCCGAAGAGCGAAAAATTGAGGAACTGCGGGTAAAATAGCAACAGAAAGTACGTGCCGCCCCACTTAAGAAGTGAGGCGGCGTTTCAATGATAGTTGAATTAGCTATCGATTTGTAATATAATATTATGTAATCGTTTTCAGGCTAAAGAGGGATATAGATGATATACTTTGACAACGCCGCGACCACGGCGGTATCGGAAAAGGTCTGCGATAAAGCGGATTATATTCTTCGCAGCTGCTTCGGAAATCCAAGCTCGCTTTATGATTTAGGCTTTCAAGCGGAGAAGGAGCTAAACGCCGCGCGGAAAACGGTGGCTGACGCCTTCGGCTGCAAGGTCGAAGAAATCTACTTTACAGCGAGCGGCACAGAGAGCAACAACCTCGCCGTGCTCGGCTCCGCGAGAGCGCGTAAGGGCTGGGGAAACGAGATAGTAATAAGCGGCTATGAGCACCCGAGCGTTAATAATTCAGCCACGGCGCTCGAAAACGAGGGCTTTAAGCTAATCAAGGTAATGCCTAATAGAGACGGCGTAGTACAGCCAGATGAGCTGCTTCGCGCCGTAAACGAAAAGACGGCGCTCGTCGCGCTAATGCGGGTCAACAACGAAACGGGCGCGATGCTCGACGTTAACACCCTCGCGGGCGAGATAAAAAAGCGTAATAAGCGCACGGCGGTACACTGCGATAATGTTCAGGGCTTTATGAAACACCCGCTGAAGCTCACGAATATAGATACCGCTTCGGTAAGCGGGCATAAGATACACGCCCCCAAGGGGATAGGCGCGCTTTATGTGCGAAAGGGCTTTCATATTGAAAAGGTTATCTTCGGCGGGCTTCAGGAGCAAGCGCTTAGAAGCGGCACCGAGAACGTCGCGTTCTGCGCCGCGCTTGCCGAGGCTATAAACGAAGCAAAACCGAAGTTGGCGAAAGGTCTCGAAAATGCAGAGAAAATAAACTGGCTTCTTCGTGAAGGGCTCGCTGAAATAGACGGAACGGTTATCAACTCTCCGTATAGCGCAAGTCCATATATACTAAATGTTTCTTTTCTTGGATATAGAAGCGAGACGCTACTACATTTCTTCGAGGAGAAGGGGATATACGTTTCCAGCGGCTCGGCGTGCAGTCGCGGAGAAAAGAGCCACACCCTTTCAGCTATGTCCCTTTCGGGCGAGAGGATAGACAGCGCCGTAAGGATAAGCCTAAGTGAGAGTAGTACTCTTGACGAGGCGAAGGAATTCTTAAAAGCGGCGGGCGAGATAAAAAAGGCGCTTGTTAAGGCGAAAAAATAAGACAAAAGACAAGGTTACGCAATGAAGGAAATACTGCTTGCGAAATACGGCGAGCTTGCGCTTAAGGGTCTAAACAAAGGCACCTTTGAGGCGGCGCTGTTAAAGACAATAAAAAAGAGAACCGAGGATTGCGGCGAGTTTAAGATTTACAAGGCGCAGTCCACGATATATATCGAGCCGCTTAATGAAAACTGCGACGTGGATAAGGCGTGCGATATGCTTACCCGCGTTTTCGGGCTTTCCGCTATTAACCGCGCCGTGCTTGTCGAAAAGGATTTTGATAAAATCTGCGAGGCGGCGGTAGCTTACTTAGGCAAAAGGCTTGCGGCGGCTAAGACCTTTAAGGTAAGCGCCAAGCGCTCGGACAAGCGTTTTCCGCTAAACTCTATGGAAATAGGCTGTAGTCTCGGCGAGTATATCCTTGAGCGTTACCCGCATCTCGGCGTAGTTATGGACGAGCCTGAGCTGCACGTTGTAGTGGAGATACGCGATTTCGGAGCGTATGTTCACAGCGGCAAGATTGAGGCGGCGGGCGGTATGCCCTGCGGCACAAGCGGACGCGCCGCCCTTATGATTTCGGGCGGAATAGACAGCCCCGTCGCGGCGTATATGATGGCGAAGCGCGGGCTTGACCTTTGCGGCGTTCATTTTATGTCGCCGCCATACACGAGCGAAAGGGCGCTCGACAAGGTTGTGCGGCTTTCTAAACGTATTAGCGATTACTGCGGAAACTTTCCGCTCTTCTGTGTTCCGTTTACCGACGTTCAAGTAGCTATTAAGAACGGTGGTCCCGAGGATTATTTCACGATTTTAATGCGCCGCTCAATGATGCGTATTACAAATATTATCTGCGAACGTGAGAACTGCCACGCGATTGTGACGGGCGAAAGTCTCGCGCAGGTAGCGTCGCAAACGTTGCTCGCTATCGGCTGCACTGACGAAGCGGCGGCTGTTCCCGTGCTTCGTCCGCTTATCGGAATGGATAAGAACGAAATTATAGAAGTATCAAGGAAGATTGGCACCTTTGAAACCTCGATTGAGCCATATGAGGACTGCTGTACGGTTTTCACACCAAAGCACCCGAAAACCAAGCCGAGACTTTCAGAGGTAATAGCCGCCGAGCAGAAACTTAACATTTTAGACCTTGAAAAGGAAGCGGCGGATAATTATATTGTAAAGGTGCTTCATTTCTACGACTGAAAAAGGAGGTGTGTATCTTGAAGGCTGAAATCATTGCGGTTGGTACCGAGCTTTTAATGGGAACGAGCGAAAACACGAACGCCCTGTTCCTTTCGCGCAAGCTTGCCCTTATGGGCTATGAGGTACACCACCAAACGGTAGTAGGCGATAACGAGAAGGATATTATCGACGCGGTTCGTATAGCTGTTGCGAGAAGCCGTCTTACTATACTTACGGGCGGTCTTGGACCGACAGACGACGATATGACAAAAGAGGCTGTCGCGAAGGCGTTCGGCTTCCAGCTTGTTG
>CAYWJF010000055.1:0-10217 GCA_964458545.1 uncultured Oscillospiraceae bacterium
CGTAACAAGGACGATATCGCACTCCTCCCAGCCTCGGGTCTTCATATCCTCTTTTGTAATAGGTAAAAACGGCATAGTATCTCCCCTTTTCTACTCTTCATTGTAACATAACACGCACAAATATAAAACCACAGACCAACTAATAACGCGTCATTCTGCCAACTCTAAAATTTTGACTGACTAAAAAAGAACAGCTTAATAGCTGTTCTTTATAGAGAACTATACTTATATCGCAGAATTTGAACAAAACCGACACAACCTGCTCACACGTTCAGCTTTATGATGTTTTCGTACATAACTGTAATAAATTTCGAGTCAATACCATAATTCAAGTGCTTTTTCTGCAAGTCTCAGACCAAGCGCCGACTTCTTTTGCGGGTGTAGCTCAAACGGCTCTCCGAGGTCCTTTGCCGACACGACAGCGCAGTCCTTAGTAACTCTTGGCGCATTTCTCTGCTGCTCTTGTATACTCGCCCAACCTGAGCTATCATAATTGACCGCTGTCGGTTCAACGTAGTCCGCCAGCTCCACAACTATTATCGGCAGTCTCTGCGAAAGCGCGCGACGCCATTCGTTTATCATAGCGTCGAACTTTTCAGCGTACCTGTCAGGCTCGCCCGCGTTGCTTTCGCCTTGATACCACAGCACCGCTTTAAAGCCCACACCCTTTAGCGGGAGCAGCGAACCGTAGTAAAGCCCTGTCGGAACATGCTGAGAAAGAAAGCCCTCACCGTCGTTCGGTTGAAGCCAAACGCTCCCCTCCTTCGCCGTGGTATTGCAGCTGATAAGGCACTGTTTGCAGGTGGTTTCCGCTCGCTTTTCTATATAATACTTCCATTCTCCCTCAAGAGATATCTTGCTTTCGCCCGCGATAATATAGTATTCGTGCTCAGGTATAAACCCGCCTGCGCCATGCTCAATAACAAGCCTTATCGCGATAAGGTTTCTTCCCTTCTGAAGAACCTTTCTGTCAAAGGGATACTTCCGCGGCGGATAACGGTAAAAGGTTTCGCCCACCAGCTCGCCGTTTATATAAGTCCTATCGGAATCGACCAGCTCGCCGACATAGAGGAAAGCTTCGCCATCGGTTTTTTCGAGTTCAAATTCTTTATAAAACCAAACGCTTCCCGAAAAGCCATCCAGCGCGGTGCCCATCGTCATATTCGGAAGCGTTATGGTTTCTGTGCCGTCGGGTACCGCGCAGCAGAGTAACTGCTCCTTGCCCGACGCTACGCTTTCGTTCCACACCGCAGCCGCTTTGTCGCAGTCCCGCATAAATCTATATATCGAGCCCTTTTCAAGGAAATCTTCATACTGCGCTGTATAATCTCCGAAAGATTTCAGTAGCTGCTCCGACATCCACGCCTCAACTGTTGCGCCGCCTTGCGCGTTAAGCACAAGCCCAATGGGTACGTTTATTTGCTCATAAAGCTTTTTTGCGAAGAAGAAGCCCGCCGCGCTCATTGTCATAAATTCGCCGTCCGTCGCTCTTGTCCATTTGGCGTCTGTTAACTCGCCCGCTTCACCAAAGGAGTAATTCGGCTCTACGGTAAAGTGACGAATTAGAGGAAGACAAATATCTTCAACTTCCTCTTTTGAAACGTCCAGCACCCTTGAGACGGGTAACTGCATATTCGACTGACCACTAAGCATGAAAACGTCGCCGAAGCAGATATCATAAAAGATTTTTGTCGAGCTACCCCGTATTTCAAGCGCGAAGCCCGTGCCTGCCTCATGCGCGGGAATTCTTAGTGCGAAGCTTCCGTTCTCTACCGTCGCGCTGTACTCGCCCTTGTCTATAACCGCAGTTACCACTTCTGCCGACTCGTCACGCCCGTATATTATGTTCTCAACGCCGCGCTGAAGTATCGCGCCGTCACCGTAGATTGAAGGTATCCACATTTTCTTTTTCATAATCCACCCTCCGCACATTTACATTATAGCATAACAAATCCGCATTTCTACAATACGCCCTATTTCGCGTAGACAAACAAAAACCCGAGGCGCTTATCGCGCTTCGGGCGTTGTTCACTTTAATGCGATTAGACCAATTCGATTATGGCCATCTCCGCGGCGTCGCCGCGACGGGGTCCGATTTTGACAATACGGGTATATCCGCCGCTGCGCTCCTTGTACTTGGGAGCTATCTCATCGATAAGCTTCTTCGCTACCGCTTCCTTGGTTACATAAGAATGTATCTGCCTTTTCGCGTGTAATGATTCGTCTTTTCCGAGAGTTATCATTTTTTCGGCAACCGAACGTACCTCTTTTGCTCTTGTGACGGTCGTTTCAATCTTGCCGTTCTCGAGCAGGAAGGTTACCATCGCGCGAAGCATAGCCTTGCGGTGGTCTGACGTTCTGCCGAGTTTTCTCGTTCCAGCCATGGCAATTCTCTCCTTTTAGCGTTGTAAAGGCTTAGTCGTCGTTTGAGCTGAGGTTAAAGCCGAGAGCCTTAAGCTTCTCAAGCACCTCTTCAAGCGATTTTACGCCGAGGTTTCTGACCTTCATCATATCCTCTTCGGACTTGTTAATAAGGTCTTCGACCGTGTTGATACCCGCCCTCTTTAAGCAGTTGAAGCTTCTTACAGAAAGGTCGAGCTCTTCAATGGTCATTTCAAGCACCTTTTCCTTGCTCTTCGTGTCCTTCTCAACAAGAATTTCCGTATCAAGGATATCCTCAGAGAGGTTCATAAAGAGGTTGAGATGCTCGCAAAGCACCTTTGCGCCGAGCGATACCGCTTCTTTGGCGGTTATCGTCTTGTCGGTCTTTACCTCAAGCGTCAGCTTATCGTAGTCCGTAATCTGTCCTACGCGGGTGTTTTCAACCGTGTAGTTGACCTTGAGTACGGGGGTGTAAATGCTGTCCACAGGGATAACGCCGAGCAAACCGGCTGTATTCTGTTTGTTTCTTTCGGAGGAAATATAGCCCCTGCCCTTGTCAAAGGTGATGTCCATAACGAACTTCGCTCCCTTGCTGAGGGTGGCAATATGCCAGTCAGGGTTTAAAATTTCAATCTCCGAGTCGGGCTTAATGCTTCCGGCCGTAACCTCGCATTCGCCCTCGGCTTCAATTGTAACGGTCTTAGGACCGTCGCAGTGAAGCTTCGCGGTAATTCCCTTAACATTCAATACAATTTCGGTAACGTCTTCTTTAACGCCCTCTATTGTCGAAAACTCGTGAAGCACTCCGTCGATTTTAATCGACTGCGCCGCAACGCCGGGAAGCGATGAGAGAAGCACGCGGCGAAGCCCGTTGCCGAGCGTTGTGCCGAAACCGCGCTCAAGCGGCTCAAGGGTAAACCTTCCGTATGAGCCGTCCTCTTCCAATTCAATAGATTCTATCTTGGGCTTTTCTATTTCAATCATTTAATAAAACCCTCCCATATTGACGGTATTCCGCCGTTTTTCGCTTTCCCAAAAATAACCTTACGTTAAAAGCTATTATTTGGAATAGAGCTCGACGATGAAGTGTTCCTCGACCTCGAAATCGATTTCCGAACGCTCAGGAAGACGTGTTACCGCCGCCGTCATCTTGTCGTTATCGACGTCCATCCAAACAGGCTTCGGACGCGCGGCGCAAGCCGCGGAGGTGTCCTTAATCTTGTTGCAGTCTGTTGTTCTTACGGCAATCTTTTCACCCGCCGAAACAAGGTAGGACGGAATGTTGATTATCTTGCCGTTAACAGTAAAGTGACGGTGAAGAACGAGCTGACGAGCCTCTTTACGGGAATTTGCAAAGCCCGCGCGATATACGATATTATCTAATCTGCTTTCAAGGATTCGAAGCAGATTTTCACCAGTTACTCCGTTCTGGCGCTCCGCCATCTCGAAGTATTTTGCGAACTGGCTTTCAAGTACTCCATAGTATCTCTTTGCCTTTTGCTTTGTGCGAAGCTGAATGCCGTATTCCGAGGACTTCTTGCGAGCCTGTCCCTGACCGTGCTGGCCGGGGCCATAAGCTCTGCGCGCAAGCGCGCACTTATCGGAGTAGCATCTGTCGCCCTTCAAAAAGAGCTTTTCGCCCTCGCGGCGACAATACCTGCACACTGCACCGGTATATCTTGCCATATCCTATTAAACCTCCTGTTATTATACGCGACGTCTTTTGGGGGGACGGCAGCCGTTATGAGGAACGGGTGTAACATCCTTGATCATTGTTACATCCAGACCCGTAGCCTGTAACGCACGGATAGCGGCTTCACGGCCGGAACCGGGTCCCTTAACATAAACCTCTACGGTTTTCATACCGTGCTCCATAGCTGCCTTAGCGGCAACCTCAGCGGCCATCTGAGCCGCAAACGGTGTAGATTTACGGGAGCCTCTGAAGCCCAGTCCACCGGCACTCGCCCACGATATGGCATTACCGCTAACATCGGTAATTGTGACAATTGTGTTATTAAAGGTCGACTGGATATGTGCGGCTCCGCGTTCGATATTCTTCTTCTCGCGGCGCTTGCGCGTACCCGTAGAAGCGGCCTTTTTAGTAGTTGCTTTTGCCATTTTGACGGACTCCTCTCTTACTTCTTCTTGTTAGCTATCGTTCTCTTCGGACCCTTGCGTGTACGGGCGTTGGTCTTAGACCTCTGTCCGCGTACGGGTAAGCCCTTGCGGTGACGTACACCGCGATAGCAGCCAATTTCGACCAGACGCTTGATATCGAGAGCAACGTTGCGGCGAAGGTCGCCTTCAACCGTCAGGTTCTTGTCGATATACTCGCGGAGCTTGGCGACGTCGTCGTCGGACAAATCCTTAACTCTGGTGTCGGGGTTTACGCCCGTCGCCTTGAGGATTTCGTCTGCCTTGCTCTGGCCGATACCGTAAATATAGGTAAGTCCTGCTTCGACCCGCTTATCTTTCGGCAGGTCAATACCAGCAATTCGCGCCATTTAAATTTCCTCCGGTTAGTTATTAGAGCGTCTTAACCCTGACGCTGTTTGTGTTTCGGATTTTTGCAGATAATCATTACTTTGCCGTTGCGCTTGATTACCTTGCACTTTTCGCAGATGGGTTTTACGGAAGGTCTGACCTTCATAATTAGTACCTCCTAATGTTTATCTGCGCTACTTGGAGCGCCATGTTATGCGGCCCTTGGTTAAATCGTAGGGCGACATCTCAACCGTTACCTTATCGCCGGCCAGAATTCGTATAAAATTCATACGAAGCTTGCCGGAGATGTGGGCATGAATGTTGTGGCCGTTCGGCAGCTCAACGAGGAATGTAGCGTTGGGCAATACCTCTTTAACCACGCCTTCAAGTTCAAGTACATCTTCTTTTGACAAATTCCAACCCTCCTTCGGTTAACGGTTCCCGCTGTAGAAACGCTCTTTAATGGCGTTGTACAGCGCTTTGTCGCACTTTGGCACTGGGGTTTCCAGCATAACGTTGGTGGCGCCTAAGTGCTTCAGCTTCTTTCGCTTGGGATTGTCAAGCTTTCTTAAGTCTCCGTCCGCTATCAGGGCGTAGTCGTTTTCGACCGACACGACGAGGAAAAACCTTCCCTTATCGCGCCCCGCCTTTGACACCGCGACGCTTCCTTTCACAATATCCGCCATTCTTATGCCTCCCCTATTCCGTTGTAAGGATAACGGGGTCGCCGTTCGTGATGGCTATTGTGTTTTCATAGTGCGCCGAAAGACTTCCGTCCTTGGTGACCACAGTCCAGTCGTCGTCTAAGATATCGACGCCGTACCCGCCTGCGTTTACCATGGGTTCTATCGCTATCGTCATTCCGGGAACAAGGCGTGCGCCGTGTCCGGGTCTGCCGTAGTTCGGAACTTCGGGTTCCTCGTGCATACTGCGTCCTACGCCGTGCCCGACAAAGTCGCGCACAACAGAGAAGCCGTGCTTTTCAACGTAGCTTTGCACCGCAAAGCTTATGTCTCCTATTCGGTTTCCCGCATAGGCAACTTTCAAAGCCTCAAAGAAGCTTTCGCGGGTTACATCAATGAGACGCTGTGCCTCATCGCTCACCTTGCCAACGGCAAAGGTAGCCGCGTTGTCGCCTATATAGCCGCCGTAGGTCGCGCACAAATCGACGCTCACAATATCGCCTTCCTTAATTATGGTTTTGTTACTCGGTATGCCGTGTATAACCTGATTGTTGATGGATATACAGGTACTTTTCAGAAAACCCTCATAATTGAGGCATGACGGAGTCGCTCCTTGTGACAGGATATATTCGCGCACCTTATCGTCAATGTAAGCGGTGGAGACACCGGCTTTAAGGGCGTTTTCAGCGACTCTTAGCGCTCCGGCGGAGATTCGGCACGCTTCTTTCATCGTCTCGAGTTCCTTCTCCGTTTTGAGAACTATCATGTTTTATACCTCGAGCGCCGCAAAGACAGCGCGGGTTGTATCCGCTATGTCCGCAGTGCCCGTAACCTCACGAAGCTTGCCTCTCTTCTGGTAGAAGTCCTTAAGCTTCTCGGTTACCTCGTGATAAACCTGAAGGCGGCGCTTGACCGTTTCCTTCTCGTCATCACTTCTGATTATCAGCGGCTCGCCACACTTATCGCACACGCCGTCAGCTTTTGGCTTTCTGTGTACAACGTGGTAGCTCGCGCCGCATTTTGGGCAGGTACGTCTGCCCGACATTCTGTCGATAATTACGGAATCTGGAACGTCGATGTCGATAACCTTATCTATATCCACGCCCATATCCTCAAGCGCCTTCGCCTGTTCTATCGTGCGGGGGAACCCGTCGAGTATAAACCCGTCGGCGCAGTCCTCGCCTGAAAGTCGCTCATTAATAATTCCGATTATAACGTCGTCGGGCACGAGCGCACCCTCGTCCATAAAGGCTTTCGCCTTTAGTCCGAGCTCGGTGCCCTCGCGTACCGCTTCTTTAAGAATGTTGCCCGTGCTGATTATGGGGACCGAGAGACGACCCGCGATTATCTCGCTTTGCGTTCCCTTTCCCGCGCCGGGCGCGCCTAATAAAATAAGCTTCATACCGACACTTCCCTATTCAAGGAATCCTTTGTGGTGACGCATGAGCATATAAGACTCAAGCGTGTTCGAAATTTCGAGCGCAACGCCGACGAGAATGAGTACCGACGTACCGCCCAGAGCTATCTGGATACCGGTGAGGTTGGAAATCACTATCGGAAGGGTCGCCGCCACAACAAGGAATATACCACCGATAAAGGTTACCTTTGAGATAACCCTTGCTATGAAATCTGAGGTGGGCTTGCCGGGACGAATTCCGGGAATCATACCAGAATTTTTGCGTAGGTCGTTCGCCATCTGTATCGGGTTGTACTGAACGGCTACATAGAAGTAGTTGAAGCCGATTATGAACAGCGCGTAAAGCACCGCATAAAGCCAACCGCTCGTATCAAACAAATCCAAAAACTTCGAGTTCCAGTTGAAAAACGCGTTAAGCGTAGCGGGAACCGAAAGGAACGTACTTGCAAAAATTATGGGAAGAACGCCCGTCATATTGACCTTAATGGGGATATTCGTGTTCTGTCCGCCGTAGAGCTTACGTCCCACAACGCGCTTCGCGTACTGTACGGGAATGCGTCTTTCCGCCGCCGTCATAACGATAATCATTACGAAGGTAAGCGCGAGAACAATAATTACTACGGGAAGCAACGCCCAATACTGGGGCTGCGCGGGCGCGGTTGCACCCGTTGTGGGGTTGACATACTTGCCAGCCGCCATCTGGAAATATCCGACAAAGGTTCTGATGAAATTAGCGAGATTCGAGATAATACCGATAAAGATGATAAGGGAAATACCGTTTCCGATACCCTTGGCGTCTATCTGCTCGCCGAGCCACATAAGTAGCACCGAGCCGCCCGCGAGACAGCCGATAATGACTATCGCCGCGAATACGCCGCTGAAGCCGTCGCTGAACTTATAAACAAGCGCGTTCTGGTTCTGAAGAAGAATGTAATAAACAATTCCCATAGAAACCGAAAGAACTATCGAGGAATATCTCATTAGCTTGTTTAGCTTTGTGCGTCCCTCTTCGCCTTCCTTAGACCAACGCTCGAGGGCGGGAATTACCACCTGAAGGAGCTGGATAATAATTGAGGCGTTGATGTAGGGGGAAACACCGAGCGCGAACAGCGTAGCTATCGAGAAGCTTCCGCCGGTCATCATATCGAAGAATCCGAATATAGTGTTGGTGTCTGTCAACGCGCTTGCGGCAAGCGCTTTTGCGTCAACAAACGGCGCGGGGATTGCGGCTCCGAGACGGAAGATAAGCAGTATTAATAAAGTATACAGTATCTTCTTGCGAAGCTCGTCGATTTTCCAAGCGTTTTTGAAGGTTTGGAACATCGTTAAATCACCTCGGCCTTTCCGCCGGCCTGTTCTATTTTTTCTTTAGCGGACGCGGAAAACGCGTTGAGCTTAACAGTGAGCTTCTTCTCAAGCTTTCCGTTTCCGAGTACCTTGATACCGTCTAAAGAATTCTTGATTATGCCGGCTTCTATAACTGCCTTTGCGTCAACCGTCGCGCCGTCAGCAAACTTGTTGTTGAGGTCGGAAAGGTTGATTGTCGCATACTTTGTTGCGAAAATGTTCTTGAAGCCGCGTTTAGGAATGCGGCGAACGAGCGGTAACTGACCGCCCTCGAAGTACGCGCCCTTGTGACCGGAACGCGCAAGCTGGCCCTTATGACCCTTGCCCGCAGTCTTTCCGTTTCCGGAACCGGCTCCGCGACCTTTACGCTTTACTTCGCTGGTTGCACCCTTTGCGGGCGCAAGCTCATGGAGCTTCATAGGAATGCACCTCCTTGCTTTATGCTTCGGTTACTTCAACCATGTGAGAAATCTTTGTGATTTTGCCGCGCGTAGCAGCGTTGTCGGGCTGAACGGTGGCATCGCCTATTTTGCGAAGTCCGAGCGATTTTGCCGTCGCTATCTGCTTGTCGGTTCTGCCTGCAAGGCTCTTCGTTAGACGAACCTTGAGACCGCCCTTCTTTACCGCCTTCTTGGCGGCGGGCTTTGCCTCGACAGCCGCTTCGGTTTTCTCGGCAGGCTTTGTCTCGGCTTTCGCAGCGGCTGTCTTGGTAGCCGTCGCTTTCTTAGGAGCCGCCTTTTCAGCGGCGGGCTTCTTCTCGGCTGTTGCCTTGGAAGCCGCTGCCTTCTTGGGGGCTGCCTTTTCCGCGGCGGGCTTAGCCGCTACTTTCTTTTCGGTGGACGCGGTCTTCTTGGCGGCGGGCTCCTTTTCGGAAGCTGCCGTGGTTTTCTTCTCTTCAGCCATTGTTACCTTATCCTCCCTTAACCTAAAATCTCTTTCGCGGATTTTCCGCGAACAGCGGCGACCTCGTCAACCGTGCGAAGCGTTGTGAGACCCTGAAGGGTAGCTCTTACAACGTTGTTGGGGTTGTTGGAACGAAGCGACTTCGTACGAATATCGCTTATTCCCGCAGCCTCCATGACCGCACGGACAGGACCGCCCGCAATTATTCCGGTACCGGGTCCGGCGGGCTTAAGAAGCACGCTTCCTGCACCGAATTTTCCGATAACCTCGTGAGGAATTGTTGTTCCTCTAAGGGAAACCTTTACTATGTTTTTCTTCGCGTCCTCAAGTCCCTTGCGAATCGCTTCGGGAACTTCACCCGCTTTTCCGAGTCCGACACCTACTATTCCGTTGCCGTCGCCGACAACTACGAGGGCCGAGAACTTGAAAATACGACCGCCCTTTACGGTTTTGGATACGCGGTTAATTGATACAACCTTTTCTTTAAGGTCGAGCGTTGCTGCGTCGAGTCTTTCCAAAATCTTTCTCCTCCCTCTTAGAACTTAAGGCCGCCCTCGCGGGCACCCTCGGCTAAAGCCTGAACACGTCCGTGATACACGAAGCCTCCGCGGTCAAAAACAACCTCGCTGATACCCAGCTTGACTGCCTTCTTCGCAATCGCCTCGCCCACCTTCTTGGCGGCTTCGGCATTGCCCGTATATCCTTCAAAGCCCTTATCGAGCGATGAAGCTGCGCAGAGCGTTACGCCCTTTACGTCATCAATTATCTGGGCGTAAATGTGCTTGGCGGAGCGGAATACGCTAAGACGCGGACACTCTGTTGTGCCGTTAATCTTACCGCGGACGCGCTTATGTCTTATAAGACGCTGCTTGTTGCTGTCGCGTTTGGTAATCATAATCTCATTTCGCTCCTTTCATTAACCCTTTGCGCCCTTGCCGGCCTTACCGTCCTTACGGATGATAACCTCGTCGGCATACTTGATACCCTTGCCCTTATAAGGC
>CAYWJF010000056.1:0-9993 GCA_964458545.1 uncultured Oscillospiraceae bacterium
TTGCGGCCTCTTGACCCCCAGTCAAGCGCGCTACCAGCTGCGCCACACCCGGATACGCTTTTTCAGCGCCGAATGATATTTTAGCATATTGAATTTCAAAAATCAACAGATTACGCGAGATTGACATTTTAAATTAATATTATATACTTAAACTAATCCTTGAAAGGAAGGTAGGCTGCTATGAAGCTTTTGAATTCAGTTAGGCAATCTGTTCAGGACAGAAAGCTAAAGCAAAGATTAAAAATGCAAAGGCGCGAAGCCGCGTTTACAATTATCAGCATAATTTCGGCAGTTCTTTTCGTAGTAGGTATGGTTATTGGAATTATTAATATTATAGAGTCTATTAAAAAGCGCTTTTCCAAAAAGAAGAAAGAAGAAACGCCCGTTATTTACAATAAAGAGATTGTCTTTGTTGAAGAAAAGGACGAGACCGCAGAGGAAAGCGCCGAACCAAACGAGACCCCAAAAGAAAAAAAGAACAAGAATAATTGACCGCTTTAAATCAAGTAAATAGATGAAAAGAACCGCCACATAAGCTTATGTGGCGGTTTTTAATAAAAGAAGGAGGAAAATGATGAAAAATGAAAGATGGTAAGTAAATCACTTGTTCTTGATTGATTACTCATCCTGTAACCATATTGTAACCTATTTGTAGTCATTTGTAAATAGTTTTGAGAAAATTATTTTTAGATATTCAAATTTTGTCTTGCCATATTAATTTATTACTATATAATTAAACTGTTGCGGCGTAATAAAACGCCGCATATAATATGAAAAACAATAATAGGTGGTAGTAATGGCGCTTGTTGTAATGAAGTTCGGCGGAACCTCGGTAGCCAACGCCGAGCGGCTGAAAAACGTCGCGAGAATAATAACAGACAGCTTTAAAGAGGGCAACGAGGTTGTTGCGGTCGTGTCCGCACAGGGTGACACAACCGACGACTTAATCGAAAAGGCTGCGGAGGTAAACGGTAAGCCTTCAAAACGTGAGATGGATATGTTGTTATCCACGGGCGAGCAGATTTCAGCTTCGCTCCTCGCTATGACGATAGACGCTATGGGTTTTAAAGCGGTTTCGCTAAACGGAAGGCAAGCGGGCTTTATAACAGACAGTGCCTATTCAAGCGCGCGAATAAAGCGCATAGACGGCGAACGCGTACGCTCTGAACTTAACAATAACAATATTGTTATTATTACGGGCTTTCAGGGTGTTAACAAATACGATGACGTAACAACCTTGGGGCGCGGCGGCTCAGATACGAGCGCGGTGGCGATAGCGGCGGCACTATCGGCGGATATCTGCAAGATATATACAGATGTTGACGGAGTTTATACCGCCGACCCGCGAAAGGTGAAGAACGCGGTAAAGCTCGACGAGATAAGCTTTGACGAATGTCTTGAAATGGCGTCTCTCGGCGCGCAGGTGATACTTAACCGAGCGGTGGAGCTCGCGCAGAAATATAACATAAATCTTGAAATACTATCAAGCCTTACGGGGCACAAAGGGACGGTTATTAAGGAGGTAACGCATATGGAAGGTATGTTAATTAAGGGCGTAGCAAAGGACACAAGCTTTGTTTCGGTAACGGTGCTGGGGCTTAAGGACGTTCCGGGCTTCGCTTTTAAGGTGTTTTCACTTCTCAGCTCTAAGAATATTAACGTAGACGTTATTCTCCAATCAGTTACGAACGAAGGTAAGCGCGACCTTTGCTTTACAATACCGAGCGAGGATAAGGATACCGCGTTCGCGTTACTTAGCTCGCACAAAGCCTCTCTCGGCGCGGAGGAAATAGTGGTAGACGAGGATGTCGCTAAGGTTTCTATAGTGGGCGCGGGTATGATTAGCCACCCGGGCGTCGCTATGAGAATGTTTAAGGCGCTGTCTGACGCGGGCATCAACATTAAAATGATTTCAACAAGCGAAATAAAGATATCGGTTATTATTTCAAGAAAGGACGCGGACGCCGCGGTTTCGGCTGTTCACGATGAGTTTATTTCCGAATGACGCGAAACGAGATATCTAACGGCGTATTCTTCAACGAAATAGAGGGCGACTACAAGAAAAGCGTACTGTCTGTGTTCTTAGCGTCGCCTTTAAAAAGAGATAACATAACGTCATCGGCGCTTATTCCTTTTTTGCTTGAAAGAGGAACGAAAGAATATCCCGATATGACGCTTCTTAAAAGAAAGCTCAATCGGCTTTACGGAGCAAACCTTAACGTCTCCTATTCCTCCGTCGGCTTTGCAAGGACGATAGAGGGCTCAATTGATGGTGTGGACGATATGCTCGTTGGCGAAAAGGGGCTATCAAGCGAACGCGCGCGGCTTTTATTAGACGTGCTTTTTGACCCTGCCGCTGAAAACGGCGAGTTTAACGCGGAATGGCTCGACGTTGAGCACGAAAAGCTAAGAGAGGTTATCCGCGCGATAATCAACGAAAAGCGCGATTATTGCCTAAAGCTTCTCGCGGAAAGCTTCTTCTGTCTTGACGAAAGAGGGTTGCCGAACGACGGCTTTGAAGAGGACCTCGATAAAATTACCGCGAAGAGCCTATATAATGACTACAAGAAAATTATTACCGACAGCAGTGTCGAGATTATCTATGTCGGGCGACGCTGCGAGGGTCTTTTTGAAATGCTTAAAAGCACCTTTGCGGGAATAAAGGTAGGCGACGCGGCGGTTAAGGAGCTTGCGCCTGTGCCGTATTGCGAAGAAAAGGCGACTGTGCTTTCCTTGCCTGTTGAGCAGGACAAGCTGGCGCTCGGATTTACCTGCGGAAGGCTTCTTAGCGAGCGCGAGATGGCGGCGTTAAGACTTGGTAGCTCGTTACTCGGCGGCAGCGCTACCTCACGGCTTTTTATGAATGTTCGTGAGAAGATGAGCCTTTGCTATTACGCGGCGTCCCGCACAAGCTTCCGTTCGGGCGGAGGCATAATTATCGACTGTGGAATAGACCACAAAAACACGGAAAAAGCGCGCGAAGCGATAATGAACGAGCTTTATATGCTCGCAAAGGACGGACCGACAGAAAAGGAGCTTACGGAGATTAAGCTTTTGTTTAAAAATATCCTTTCGTCGGTGCGAGATACGAGTTCAAGTCTCGCAAGCTACTGCTTTAATTCACTTGCGCGATACAAACGCGTTGTCACGCCGGAGGAGGAGCTTAGCGTAATTGAGTCGCTCTCTTCCGAAGAGATAATCGCGGCGCTCTCGCTTTTGAAGCTTAACGCATCCTGCCTTATTCAAAAGGAGGAGAAGTAGATGAAAAAAGAGATAAAAAGTGAGCTTTTGGGCGAAAGCTATTTTGAGTATACTTTAGAGAACGGGCTTACCGTTCTGATTTATCCGAGAAAGGATAAGAAGGGAACCTTTGCTCTTCTCGGAGCAAGAATAGGCTCGGCGACGGGTGATTTTCTCCTTGACGGAAAAAGAATAACTGTTCCCGCGGGAGTGGCGCATTTTCTTGAACATAAGCTCTTTGAAAACGAGACAGAGGACGCTTTTACGCTGTTTTCAAAGACGGGCGCGAACGCCAACGCCTTTACCTCGTTTGATAAGACTTGCTATCTTTTCAGCACCTCGGTGAACGAGATGGAGTCGCTGCGCATTTTGATAGATTTCGTTACAGCGCCGCACTTCACCGCCGAAACCGTTCAAAAGGAGCAGGGCATAATCGGTCAGGAAATAAAAATGTACGACGACAGCGCCGAGTGGGTGCTGTATATGAGCGTGCTTCGTTGTCTTTATTCTAATGTGCCGCTAAAAGAGGATATAGCCGGCTCTGTCGAGTCAATAGCAGAGATTACGCCAGAAACGCTCTACGCCTGCTACAAAGCCTTCTACCGCCCCTCTAATATGGTTTTAAGCGTCGCGGGAAACGTGAACCCTGACGAGGTAATAGCTCTATGTGAGGAAGCATATAAAAATAAACAATATGAACAGCACACCGTCGAGACGATAGATTATGCCGAACCGTGGGAGATAGTAAAAAAGGAAGAAACCCGCGAGATGAGCATATTTGAAAAGCAGTTCTGCTTAGGGTATAAGGAAACGCCGCACAAGCGCGAGGAGCGTGTAAGAAACGATATAATACAAAAGCTTCTGCTTGACGTTATCAGCGACGAGACAAGCGGCTTGTACCGCGAGCTTTACGATAAGGGGCTTATAAACGATATGTTTGAAGCAAGCGACCTTTCGGGCGACGGTTACCTTTGCCTTACCTTCAGCGGAGAATCGAAGGACCCGCATTATGTTATCTCCCGTATAAAAGAAGAGATAGCGCGCGTTAAGAAAGAGGGAATAGACGGCGAGCTCTTTGAGGAGCTTAAGCGTTCGCTTATCGGCTCGCTTTGCTGCGCTTTTGATAATACCGAGGCTATAGCGACAAATATGCTAAGCTGCCACTTTAAAGGTAGCGGAATATACGATATAATAGAGCTTGCGAAGAGCATAACGAAGCAGGACGCTGAGGAATTACTAAGCCGTCTGTTTGACCCAGAGCGTTCTGCGGTTACGCTTGTTACGCCGCAATAAGGAGGAAATTAAAAATGACACTTGTTAGCTTTCCGGGCTTAGGGCTTGAGTTTAATATTAACCACGTTGCGCTTACGATAGGCGGCTTCGAGATATACTGGTACGGAATTATTATCGGGCTTGGACTTCTCCTTGCTATGGTCTATGCCTTTCCTAAAATGAAGAAGCTCGGCGTGGATGACGATAAATTCGTTGATGTTGTAATAGTCAGCATTATTGCGGGCGTTATCGGCGCAAGGCTTTATTATGTTATCTTTTCCAACCCCTCGCAGTATAAGACATTAGCGGACGTTTTTGATTTCCGCGACGGCGGACTCGGCTTTTACGGCGCGGTTATCTTCGGCTTTGCGGCGGCGTTTATTATGTGCCGCATTAAGAAGGTCAAAATACTTCCGTCGCTCGACGTAGCGTCAATTGGTTTTCTTATCGGGCAAGGGCTCGGACGCTGGGGGAACTTCTTTAATCAGGAGTGCTTTGGTACTAATACAGACCTTCCGTGGGGAATGACGAGTAAGACCGTTCAAAGCTATCTTCAGAACCACCTTTCTGAGATAGAGGCGCACGGAATGACGGTTGACCCGTCGCTTCCCGTTCACCCTACCTTCTTGTACGAATCACTTTGGCTGCTTCTTGGCTTTGTGGTACTTGCGATATATCTTAAGAACCGCAGATTTGACGGCGAGGTTACCCTTATGTATCTTGCTTGGAACGGCATAGGCCGAGCCGTTATAGAGGGGCTTCGCACCGACAGCCTTTATATCGGAAACGTTCGCGTATCTCAGCTTCTCGCGTTAGTCGGCGCGGTGCTTTCGATAGCCGCGATAGTCTTCATACGGCTAAAGCAGAAGAAATCGGGTGACGAAAAGTATTTAATGCCCTACGGTAAAACAGAGGAGTGGGCTAAGGAATACGCCTTGATATTGGAAAAAAGGGAAAACGAGAAGAAGGCTAAGAAGAAAAAGACCGAGGCCAAAGCGGAAACCGAGGAGCCAAAGGACGAAGAAGAAAACAGCGAAGAGTAATATAGCTTATGCAATACGCCCCTCAAGAGGGCGTATTGCTTTGTCTTTAATAAATATAAATTAGAATATCGGTTAAGGTTATTGACAAAGCAACTTATGAGTTGATATAATAAACAACGCCGTTAAGATTTTGCGGGTGTAGTTCAATGGTAGAACACCAGCCTTCCAAGCTGGATACGTGGGTTCGATTCCCATCACCCGCTCCATTTTTCGACTGGTGCGCGCCTGTAGCTCAGGTGGATAGAGCAACTGCCTTCTAAGCAGTGGGTCAGGGGTTCGAGTCCCTTCAGGCGCACCATTTTATTTTATGGTGGGTATAGCTCAGTAGGCTAGAGTGCCAGGTTGTGGCCCTGGAGGTCGTGGGTTCGAGCCCCACTATCCACCCCATTTAGAAAAGAGGGCGAATTCGTATTAACGTATATGGGTTCGCTTTATCTGTATATTGGGCCGTAGCCAAGCGGTAAGGCAACGGACTTTGACTCCGTCATCCCGCTGGTTCAAATCCAGCCGGCCCAGCCAACGCGTCATAAAGGCGCCGAAGAAAACGGACCTGCTGTTTACAGGTCCGTTTTTCTATGTTGTATTCTACCCTTGTGAATGCGTGTGTTTTTATATGAAGAGCGCCCTCGGCGCATTTGAACACAAACAAATAAAATATGACTTTGTAATTAATGTAAAATACAAACTGAGTACAATTGCACAAAATAGACAATAAATATTAATGCAATGAATAGAAATATGTAGAAAGTAGTGCAAACGCTCGAAAAATGTGATATACTGTAGCTACAGTAAGGAACGGAGGTTACGCCAATGGGCAGGTTTGTTATTACCGCGGCGAAAAGCGGTAATTGTCACTTTAACCTAAAGGCTGGTAACGGCGAGACGATAGCTATTAGCGAAACGTATTCCTCGGTTGATTCGTGTAAAAACGGCGTCGAGAGCGTTCGAAAGAATTGCAAGGCTGCAATAGAAGACCAAACCGTTACTGGTTACATAGAGATTAAAAATCCGAAATATGAAATCTATAAAGACAAGAAAGGAGATTTCAGGTTCAGGTTAAAAGCTGCGAACGGCGAAATTATCCTTGCAAGTGAAGGATATACGGCGAAGGCGAGCTGCAAGAACGGAATTGAGTCCGTGGCGGCGAACGCGCCGCAAGCCGAAGTAGTGGTGGCAAAATAAAAAAAGTAAGAGGGCGGTTTTCCGCCCTCTTTTTTGATGCTTAGTATTCTGCCTCTGGAAATACCGAAGGCATTTTTATTTTGAGGTGACCTTGTTAAGAATGAGTATGCTAAGAACAATAATTGCGGTAACTATGAAGATACCGAGCATACCCTTTCCCATAACGGGCAGGGATTGTATAAAAGCGTCAATGCTAATGTTAATCATTTGTTTGTCCTCCTAACCGAGAAGATTCAGTATCAGCCCGCCTGCGATAACCGAGGCAATCTGACCCGAAACGTTAACGCCGACCGTGTGCATAAGCAGGAAGTTTTGCGGGTCCTCGGCAAGCCCCATCTTATGAACGACACGCGCCGACATTGGAAACGCGGAGATACCCGCGGCACCTATCATCGGGTTTATCTTCTTTTTAGAGAAGAGGTTTAAGAGTTTTGCGAAGAAGACTCCGCCCACGGTATCGAACACAAAGGCAATAAGACCGAGGAAGAGTATCAGTAGCGTTCTTACGTTAATAAAGGCTTCCGCCTGCATTCTTGCGGCGATAGAGATACCGAGAAGGAGAGTAATAAGATTCGCGAGCTCCTTTTGCGCGCTCTCGGAAAGAGAATTAAGCACGCCGCATTCGCGTATAAGGTTACCAAACATAAGGAAGCCGATAAGCGCGACCGATTTCGGTGAAACTATTCCGACTATAACCGTAAGAATAACAGGGAAGAGGATACGGGTGGTTTTTGAAACCGACTTTTCCTCGTATTCCATCTTTATCTTACGTTCTTCTTTGGTGGTTATAAGCTTGATAACGGGCGGCTGAACTATTGGAACGAGCGCCATATAGGAATATGCCGCCACGATAATCGCACCGATATAGTTTGACTGGAAGTAGTTCGCAACAAATATAGAGGTAGGACCGTCCGCCGCGCCGATTATGGCGATGGAAGCGGCGTCCTTAAGCTGGAAGCCGAAGAGGGAAGCCATACTGAGCGTGAAGAAGATACCGAACTGCGCCGCCGCGCCGAAGAGCATAAGCTTCGGGTTAGAAAGCAGCGGACCGAAATCTATCATCGCGCCTATTCCTATGAAAAGAAGCAGAGGGAAAAGCTCATTTGCTATTCCCGAATTAAACAGAAGGTCAATTATCCCTTCCTCCTCACCCGGGTGGGTAAGAACGCCAGACAAGGGAAGGTTTACAAGTATTGCGCCGAAGCCTATCGGCAGCAGAAGCGCGGGCTCCATGTTCTTTTTTATTGCAAGGTAGATAAGCACGCCGCCTATCACCCACATGACAAGCATCTGCCACGTTATGTTCAGCACATTGCCGAACAGGTCACTGAAAAATTCCAAGTTTGCACCTCCTAATTTTTTGCTGTACAGCTTATATATTATCAAATAAATGAGTTAAAGTACAACACAAATTTTTAGTCTTTATTTTGTGAGAAATATAAGATATAATGTTATTGTTTCGCAGTTTAATCTGAAGGAGTATTGAATGGACATATTTTCTATAATATCTCTTTGCGGTGGACTTGCGTTCTTCCTTTACGGAATGCACGTTATGTCTAACGGACTTGAAAAGATGGCTGGCGGTCGCCTTGAACAGATTCTGAAAAAGATGACATCCAACCCGCTAAAGGGCTTTTTCCTCGGCGCGGGTATAACAATAGCCATACAATCGTCCTCGGCTATGACCGTTATGCTGGTGGGTCTCGTAAACTCAGGGATAATGGAGCTTAGCCAGACCGTTGGCGTTATAATGGGCTCAAACGTTGGAACAACCCTTACAGCGTGGGTATTAAGTCTTGCGGGGATTGAAAGCGATACGTTTATTCTAAAGCTTTTAAAGCCGACCTCCTTTGCGCCTATCTTTGCGTTTGTAGGTATCCTTCTTGTAATGATAGCGAAGGACAACAAAAAGAAGGATATGGGCTCAGTTCTTCTCGGATTTTCGGTGCTGATGTTCGGTATGAGTCTTATGTCCGACTCAGTAAGTCCGCTTGCGGATATACCCGAATTTACACAAATACTTACTTTATTTAAAAACCCGTTCCTTGGCGTGCTTGTAGGCGCGGCGTTTACGGGAATAATACAAAGCTCCGCCGCGTCTGTCGGTATTCTGCAGGCTCTGTCTCTTACGGGAGGCATCTCCTACGCAGTTGCCCTTCCTATTATAATGGGGCAGAATATAGGTACTTGTGTTACGGCGCTACTTTCAAGCATAGGTACAAACAAAAACGCGAAGCGCGTCGCGGCTATTCATTTTTACTTTAATATTATAGGCACTACAGCCGGACTTATTATATTGTATATTATTCGTGGCGTTTTCGGCGCTACAGTTCTTGATATGACGGTCGGACCCGTAGGAGTGGCGCTTTTACATAGTATTTTTAATATCTTCTCTACGGCTATACTTCTGCCGTTCGGAAAGTTCCTTGTTAAGCTCGCCACACTTACTGTTAAGGATGGTAAGAACGGCACTAATGATTACGAGTTTCTTGATGAGCGTCTTTTGAATACGCCGTTTACCGCTATAGCGAAGTGCGAAAGCTCGGCTATTGATATGTCAAAGCTTGCGCATAATACCCTAACCTTGGCGATAAATACGCTTGACGATTATAACGACCTTTCCAAGTTAATTATAGACGAGAACGAAGATACTATTGATATGTACGAGGATAAGCTGGGAAGCTATCTCGTTAAGATAAGCGCAAAGGACCTAACTGACGTAGAGAGTAAGCGTATAGCAATGATACTTCATTCACTCGGCGATTTTGAGCGAATAGGCGACCACGCTACAAACATACTCGACGCGTCAAAGGAGCTTTTTGAAAAGAAGATAGAGTTTTCTGAGGAAGCTAAGAAGGACCTAATGGTTATGGCGGACGCCGTAACGGAGATATCCTTTATGACGGTGCGCGCCTTTGAAAATAAGGATTTCGAGCTTGCGAAGAAGGTAGAGCCTATGGAGCAGGTAATAGACGACCTTAAGGAGCAGGTGCTTGACAGGCATATTCAGCGCTTACAGCAGGGAAAATGCACTATCGAGCTTGGCTTCGTGCTTTCCGACCTTGTTACAAATCTTGAACGTGTTTCTGACCACTGCTCCAATATATCGGGGCGCGTGGTTAAGTTTACAAGTGAAAACTTCGAGCTTCATGATTATGTTCACGATATGAAAAAGAAGGAATTCGATAAGTACAACGAGCTTTATCACGATTATTCCACAAAGTACACACTTCAATAAATAGAAAACCGCCGTCTT